>JACJXQ010000008.1:1810033-2111705 GCA_020636495.1 Chitinophagales bacterium
GGGTGTACTCAATTATTTCGCGGGTGTATATGCCGTGCGGCAAGGTAAGAAACAGAAGTCGTTGATAGTAGAATCTGCCGGTAACCATCTTAAGACCGATGCATATTCTACTGTTGCCATCATTATTGGGCTGGCATTACTCATGCTCACAGGCTGGCAATGGCTGGATAGTGTAGTAGCGCTTATATTCTCTATAGTTATTCTTATTACCGGCTATAAAGTGGTTCGGAAATCTATGTCAGGCATCATGGACGAATCAGACCTGAAACTGTTGCAGGAAGTAATAGACCTGCTGCAAAACAACAGGAAAGACGACTGGGTAGACCTGCATAACCTGAGAGTAACCGAGCAGGGAGAGCGCATGCATGTAGATGCACATCTTACCTTACCATGGTACTACCAGGTAAAGGATGCTGAGCTGGCCATACATGGGGTAGAAGATCTCATATCGAGTCATTTCGATAACAAGATCGAGATATTCATACATATTGACGCCTGCCAGCCCTACTCATGCAAGCTTTGCGCCAAAAGCGATTGTGAGGTTCGCCAACATCCTTTTGAAGGACAGGTAGAATGGAATACGGATAATGTGTGGCATGATGCCAAGCATGGTAAGGAGGCTTAGTTCCCCGCTTCATATCCTTCATCTATCAGCCAGTTACCACTGTCTGCGGCCATGGTGGCCAGCTCGTCACAACGGTTATTGCCTGCATTATTGGCGTGCCCCTTTACCCATTGGAATTTGATGTTGTGTTTTTTGTATTCCTGTAAGAACAACCTCCACAGGTCAGCATTCTTCTTGCCTTTGAAACCTGTTTTTACCCAGCCAAACACCCATCCTTTTTCTACCGAGTTGACCACGTATGAAGAGTCTGTGTATATCACTGCGTTCACGCCATCTCTTTTCAACTGTTGCAGGGCCACTATTACCGCCAGCAGTTCCATTCTGTTATTGGTGGTCATCCTGTAGCCTTGTGACAGTTCTTTTATGATGTTGCCCCATTTCAGCACAATTCCGTATCCTCCGGGGCCGGGGTTGCCTCTGGCGGCACCGTCAGTATAAATTATCAGTTGTTGCGACATTAATTCGTTGCTTAGCTTGTATCTTTGTGACCTAAAAGTAGATAGTTGAGCAGTAAAATAAAAGTTGGTGCGGTAAGTTATCTCAATACAGTACCATTATTGTATGGCATAGAGCACAGCCCGGTAACAGACGAGATAGAACTGAGTGTAAATTATCCATCTATATTAGCACAGCAACTAAAGGATAATGAAATAGACCTGGCCCTGCTGCCGGTGGCGGTCATTCCCTCAATACCCGGTGCGCAGATCATTTCTGATTATGGTATAGCAGCAGATGGTAATGTGGCTTCTGTGGCTATTTTCAGTAATGTTCCTATAGAAGAAGCTAAAACGGTATACCTGGATTACCAGTCACGCACCTCTGTAATGCTGGCGCGCCTGATGCTGAGAAATTACTGGAAGGTAAATCCTGAACTGAAACCGGCCGAAAAAGACTTTATAGATAACATTGGCGATGATGAAGCGGCCGTGATAATAGGGGACAGGGCATTGCAGCAACTGAACAACTTTGAATACGTGTATGACCTGTCAGAAGCATGGAAAGAGCATACAGGCCTGCCATTCATATTTGCTGCATGGGTAGCTAATAAAGAATTGCCCGAACAGTTCATGTCCGACTTTAACCAGGCAAATGGTGCAGGACTGGAATATATAGACCGTATAGTTGCCAATACTGTATTTATTGAATATGACCTGAAGAAGTACTATACAGAATGCATCCACTACAAGCTGGATGATGAAAAAAAGAAAGGTTTGAATAAGTTCCTGGAACTCATCCAAACCTTGTAAAAGGGTTCCCGAACTAGTCGACCAATACTGCGGTACCGGAAACGCTTACCATAAGCATACTACCTGACTGGCCTACAACTTCGTAGTCAACGTCTATACCTATCACGCCATTGGCTCCTAAATATTGTGCCTTTTGTGCCATTTCGCTGATAGCTGTTTCGCGGGCTTCCTGCAATACTTTTTCATAAGAGCCGGAGCGGCCACCCACTATATCCCTGATGGAAGCGAACAGGTCTTTGAAAAGGTTAGCACCAATTATGGTTTCACCGAATACTATGCCTTTGTATTCTTTAATGGTTTTGCCTTCTAGCTGGTTGGTTGTGGATAGTATCATATGTTATATTTTGATGCATGAAGTTACGGAATACTGATATAAGGACTGGCTATACTTGTTAAGCTTAAATAATCTTTAACAGCGTGTATCTTTGTAGTACGATGAGCAATAAGATAACATTAGTTGAATGTCCGCGCGATGCCATGCAGGGTTGGGCGCATTTTATTCCAACGGAACAAAAAGTTGCGTACCTGAATACATTACTCAAAGTAGGCTTTGATGTGCTGGATTGTGGTTCGTTTGTATCTCCTAAGGCCATACCGCAAATGGCTGATACGAAAGATGTGCTGCCTCAACTGAATATGGATGGTACAAATACCAAATTGTTGACGATTATTGCCAATACACGCGGAGCTCAGGATGCTGTTGCCTTCGACCAGGTGACATATCTTGGTTTTCCGTTTTCTATTTCAGAAACTTTCCAGCTAAGGAATACGAATAAAACCATCGACCAGTCGCTGGCGCAGGTAGAGGAGATACAGAATTTGTGCGTACAGCATGGCAAGCAGTTGGTGATATATATATCCATGGGTTTCGGCAATCCATATGGAGATGAATATAATGCAGAGATAGCTATTAAATGGGTGGGCAAACTGGCTGCCTTAGGTATCAAGACCATAGCTATGGCTGATACGGTAGGGGTAGCTCAACCTTCTAATATCGAATATATCTATAAAAGCTTGGTGCCCGAGTTTAAAGATGTGACTATAGGTGCGCATTTTCACTCAACAGCCGATAAATGGGAAGAGAAGATACAGGCTGCCTATGATAATGGCTGTACCAGTTTTGATAGTGCCTTGAAAGGAATAGGAGGGTGCCCGATGGCTGAAGATGAGCTGGTGGGTAACATCGCTACTGAAAATATCATCAGTTGGGCCGATAGAAATAATATTTCTTTATCGCTTGACAGAGAAGCATTTAATGATGCTATGCAGATGGCTGCGGGTATATTCCTGTAGTTTTGCCTAATTTTACTTACTCAAATACTATTATGTCTACACATAAAGAAATAACGAAGGTTACTACCAATACATTACAACGTATGAAGCAAAATGGTGAGAAGATCGCCATGCTGACGGCATATGATTATTCTATGGCCCGTATTCTTGACGATGCGGAGATAGATGTGTTATTGGTAGGGGATAGTGCATCAAATGTAATGGCGGGTCATGAAACTACATTACCTATTACACTCGACCAGATGATATATCATGCCCAGAGTGTGGTGCGTGCCATCAATCGTTGTCTTGTTGTGGTAGACCTGCCTTTTGGTACCTACCAGGGCAATAGTAAAGAGGCATTGAATTCTGCTATCCGTATTATGAAAGAAACGGGCGCACATGCTATCAAGCTGGAAGGTGGGGTAGAAGTAGTAGAGTCTATCAAGAGGATCATCAGTGCCGGTGTACCTGTAATGGGACATCTTGGATTAACGCCACAGTCCATCTATAAATTCGGTACTTACGTAGTGCGCGCCAAAGAAGAAGAAGAAGCCGAAGAGTTGGTGAGGAATGCTCACCTGTTACAGGAGGCGGGATGTTTTGCCATTGTGCTTGAGAAAATACCTGCTGCATTAGGCAAGCGTGTAGCGGATGAACTGAAAATACCCATCATAGGTATAGGAGCTGGTATGCATGTAGATGGCCAGGTGCTGGTTATGCATGATATGCTGGGCATCAACAAAGAATTCTCACCCCGTTTCCTGCGTCGCTATCTGGATCTGTACGACCAGATAAAAGGCGCTACACAACAATACATAACTGACGTAAAGAGCAAGGATTTCCCAAACGAGCAAGAACAATACTAGGGCATGGTAGATATTACCACATGGAAGCAATTAAAAGCTGAGACCGAGCAGAAAGGAGTTACTCTTGTAGCGGTCTCTAAAAAGAAACCGGTAAGTGATATAGAAGAGCTTTATCGGCAGGGTGAAAGGAACTTCGGAGAGAATTATGTGCAGGAGTTAATAGAGAAACACCCACAGCTTCCTGCAGATATCAACTGGCATTACATTGGTCACCTGCAAACCAACAAGGTAAAATACATAGCAGGCTTCGTGCACATGATACATGCCGTAGATAGTTTTAAACTATTACTTGAGATCAATAAGCAGGCAGCAAAACACGACAGGGTTATTGACGTGTTACTTCAACTACATGTAGCCGAAGAAGAGACCAAACACGGCCTTGATAACAACGAAGTGACGGAACTCATGGAGTACTACACGACTCAGAAAGACAACTTGCCTAATGTGCGTATCAGAGGGGTAATGGGTATGGCTACATTTACCGATGATATGGAACAGGTGCGCCGCGAGTTTGCCGCTATCAAGAATGTACAGACCCTGCTCAAAGATACTTATTTCATTACAGCCGATTACTTTAATGTATGCTCTATGGGTATGAGCGGCGATTATAAGATAGCTATGGAAGAGGGTAGTACGATGGTACGCATTGGCAGCAGCATCTTTGGCGAGCGTAGCTAAATTTCCTTTTCCGGTACAGGCTTTTCCTTTATCCAGCGGTAACCGGCAATGGTAGCCAAACACATTATTCCGATTACCCACCAGAGTGTGCTAAATCCCCAGTGCTGAGCTATTTGCGCACCTATGGATGGTCCGGCTATTTGCGCTGTGGCCCATGATATAGTGAACAATCCCGCATATTGTCCCATATTCTTACTATTACTACGGTTCATCCAATAGGTGGAAGCAAAGGGCATATTGATGATCTCTCCAAAGGTGATAAGCGTGATGAATATTATTGCCAGCCCCATCATCATTCCCGGAATAATATTCAATGTAATGAACCCAGCTGACACCAGAACTGTACCGATGATAACATAGGTCAAAGGAGGACGTCGGCCTTCCAGTTGATGGACGATCACCATTTCTATTACAGTTATAATGATGCCGTTCAACGCCATGACAAGCCCAATCTCAGTTTCTGACAAGAACAGGTCTTGTTTGAAATATACTGGTATGGTGGTGAATACCTGGAAGAAGCATATTGCGAATATTGTATTCAGCGCAACGAATAGCAGGAACGGACTGTCTTTATAAGCCGAGATAACGGGTCCGGTATGTTCTTCTTTTTTCTTAGTTGTTTCCTTGTTTTTTGAAGGTGCTAATAATAGCCATAGCATAAGAGCAGCTGCCATATTGGTCAGCCCGTCTATCCAGAACAGCAGATGGTAGCTATGTGCAGCTACAAAACCACCAACAGCACCACCTACCGCCCACCCAAGATTAATGGCTAGCCTGTTTAGTGCAAGGCTGCGTGTTCTGTTTGTCGTTTCGCTGTAGTTGGCAATAGCGGCTGCATTGGCTGGCCTGAATGATTCGTTGGCCAGGCTCAGTACAAAAGCTACTCCGCATATTGAGAGATAATCATGCATCTGCCCCAGCACAATAAACAGTATTCCACCGCTTATCAATGAGAATAACTGAATATAGTAGAAGCCAATTTTATCAGTTAGTTTGCCGCCAAGAAAGCCGCCACAAATTGTACCTAGTCCGAATATAGTAATAACAAGCCCCGCCTTGCCAATAGATACACCTTGCCGCTCTGTCATATACAGGGTCATGAAGGGCAACACCATCGTACCCATCCTGTTGACCAGCATAACAATGGACAACCACCATGCGGATGGAGATAACCCCCTGTATGCGTCAATAAAAGATGTGGCTGCTTTTTTCATTGGTGACAAATATATATAGTAAATTCTATGCGATGGTTATACCATGGTAATATCTATTTATTATTATTGATAATGCCCTTTGCCAACAGGATAGCGGCTACCTTTGACGTATATATTCCGGCCCCGCTGTCGTTCAGGTGCACATCGTCGTTGAACAATAATGGTTGACCTGTAAATTCAGGATCGTTCGTAAAGTCAAGAAGCGGTATGTTGTAGTCTGCTGCTGTTTTTTTGATCCTGTTGTAACTACTGTTGGCTGAAAAATTATGATGAAAGTAGAATGGTGATATACATAGCACCAATTGAACATCGTTTGTTTTAGCTTGTTGTATGATGCTTGTAAGCGTAGAGATATAATCCTCAGATAGTGGCAGGTCTTTGTCAATGTCTTTCCATATGCTTTCTTTGTATACGGCTGTATCTATCGTTTTGTACAGCGGCTCATAACCCATATCGGAACTATGCCCCACATTGGTGTATGCATTCTGAAAAGCCGAGCCCAGTTTGGAGTTGTAAGCGTATATCTTTGAGGCTTTTATTTTCCATAGCTCTGTAATACCTGCTTTGGCAATGGTTGAATCAAAAACCGGGTATTTGTTCAAGTAGGGCATTAATACTGTAGCTACCCTTTCATATACTATCTGTTTGTCGCCGGATAGCTCCATAGGTCCTATATCAACAATGACAAGCTTAGGTTTGCGCCTTTTGAATATTGGTTTCAGCAATGCATTGGTATAAGGTATCTCCATTTCATCCCTGCCGGCGTTAAAGCAGGTTTTGCCCGTTTCATCGGCGAGCAGCCTTGCATTGTAATGGTGCGATGCCCTGGATGTGCCGAATACCAGTATGTCATCTTCTGCTTTTGTCAGGGCGTGCAGTGTAGTGTAGTCGTCGCCGTGGGTTTGCTGATAAAACAGGTGCTCCAGCCCGGTACCTATGATACGGTCGCACACAACCAATACTACCAGTAGTATTGCCGACTTTATGACCAGTTTAGTTACCTGTTGTTTCATCAGAATTGAAAATATATAAATTGACCTCCGTTAAATACACCTATTATCAATATGGTAAGCAGCAGCAATACATAACCTACTTCGCGCACTACAGGGCGCTTACTATATATCAATGAAAATTTGTTATTGAAATATTCGTAATTGATCTCCGTAATGATAAGGAATATAATGAGCAGAACAGAATATACCAGCCCTGCTGCAAAGCCGATGAACAGGCCGCCTTTTTTGAAGGTGAGTATATTGCTGATAATGGTAAAACCATCCTGCACGGTATTGGCGCGGAAGAATACCCATGCCAGGCATACCAGCACAAAAGTGGTGATGTAATTGAGTACTGTAACCGCTTTGCTCCTTGGCTTGTCTTTGTACACGTATTTGTTCAGCAGTACCTCTGTTATCTGGTAGAAGCCATGCAGGGCACCCCATATCACGAATGTCCAGCTGGCGCCGTGCCATATGCCGCTTATGATAAATACGATGAGGATATTACGGATGTATTTCGGGAATTTCACCCTGCTGCCGCCTATGGGTATGTACAGGTAGTCCCGGAACCAGGTAGACAGCGATATATGCCACCTGCTCCAGAACTCTTTGATAGACTTTGCCAGGTAAGGCCTCCTGAAGTTCTCCATCAGGTCGATGCCCAGCACTTTGGCTGCGCCTATGGCTATGGTTGAGTAACCTGAAAAGTCGCAATATATCTGGAAGGCAAAGAATACGGTGGCTACCGCACTGCTGATACCGCTGTGGTGTTGCGGGTTGTTATACACGGCATCTACATAAATAGCCAGCCTGTCTGCTATCACTATCTTCTTGAACAGCCCCCATAGCATCAGCTTGAGCCCTTCTACTACGCGTTCATAATCGAAGGTTACCTTTTTGTAGAACTGGTGCAGCACGTTCTGCGGCCGCTCGATAGGACCGGCAACCAACTGCGGGTAGAACATCACATACAGGGCATATATCCCTAAATGTTTTTCCGCCTTCTGGTTGCCCCTGTACACCTCAATGGTATAGCTCATGGCCTGGAAGGTATGGAAGGACAAACCTATGGGTAGTATGATGTTGAGTGCCGGTATCGGGTTTTTGAATGATGCCAGTCCCAGCAGGGTGGTGAGGTTCTCATTCAGAAAGTTGTAGTATTTAAAGAAGCACAGCACGCCCACGTTGGCCACTATACTCATGGCCAGCAAATGTTTCTTATTCCGTTCAGACTGTTCTATGAGTATACCCGCTATATAGTCGATAACAATAGTGAACCCCAGTATGAGGATATATATGGGTATAAACGCCATATAGAAATAGCAGCTTATACTCAACAAAAGGAACCACCTGTACCTGTGCGGTAGCAGAAAGTAAACTATTGTAGTGATAATAAAGAAAGCAACAAAGTGCAGGGAATTAAAAAGCATATTGCCTCGTGTTGATAGCTAAAGTAAATAATTTTGGATGAATCATGGTTTCGTGCTGTAATATATTCTGTTCGCTAATATTTATACGTCCGGGTTGTGGTGGATGATCATATCCTCCGGGTATTGAAAATTTGATGAGTTCCGGTGTCATTTTGTTAAGTGATTCTGTTTTTGGGTTTAACAATAGGTTAATCTTGTTTTGGTTTAAGTAATTGATATTTAGTGTGTTGTGATGTGAATTGTTAAGTATTGTTAAGTAAAATGGTATAGTCATTGTACTTAACAATACATAAAAAAGTCCCGCAGGTGCGGGACTGATGATTTCGTGTATGTTGTTAGGTGAAGACATAGACTCCTGGGATATTTACAATAGCAAATATACGTTATTTTGTTCAATATAACAATTCGGTTCTGTGTGCAGTAATGCAATTTGATCACATGAAATACAATACTCGTTTGGGCAAGATCGCTTCCGCCGTATTTGTCGTGGCAAATACTCTGTCGCAATGACGCGTGAGGGAGGGCGGATACTTCACTGCACGGTGTTTCGTTTTGTATGACAGCCTTGATTAGGTGGCTGATTAGTACGGTGATCACATCGACCAAAGGGGAAATATACAGACAAACACCTAAATGCTGAATAGAAGCTGTGTAAATATGTGCCGATTAATTATATTTATATGATAACTATCCTGTATGCGCATACTGTTCACGCTGTTGTCAGCATTATTGCCGTTATTATTATTTGCTGTGGGAAATACCGGTTTAAAACCTGTTGCAAACAAACCATTATATTTTATTGAGAATAAGGGTCAGGTAACGGATCAGTATTATAATCCCAGGCCAGATGTAGACTTTAAATTATCTGCGACATCCGGGTTAAATATATTTATTGGCAGCGGTGCTATATACTACCAGTTCTATATGCCTGACACATCGATAAAACAAAATGCAAGGCAGAACGATACTATGTTTGCCGAGGGTGAGCCTTGCATTAATGATAGTGTTAATTACCTGATGTATCGTATGGATGTGGACCTGGTGGGTGCAAATAAGCATGCATTGCTGGTAAAACAAGGCAGACAGGAATATTATGAGAATTATTACACACCTGGTGTTGGAACAGATGGTGTCACAGTGTATGCGTATGAGAAAATAACCTATAAGAATGTATACCCGAATATTGACTGGGTATTATACGTCAATACGAAAAGAGGGAATACTGTTAAATATGACTTTATTATTCACCCGGGAGGAGACCCATCTGTTATCCAACTTAAATATAGAGGCGCATCGCAACTTAAATTGAATGAGGATGGTAGCCTAATTGCATCAACCCCCCAGGGTATTATTACAGAAAATGCCCCCGTGTGCTTGCAGGAAGATGGGGCAAAAGTTGCAAGCAGGTTCGTTTTGAGTGGGAATGTTTTGAAATACTATGTTTCACCTTATGAAGGCATATTAATTATTGACCCCGGGTTGGACTGGAGTACCTACTATGGGGGTAGTTCAATAGATGCGAATCAAGAGGTAATTATAGATAAGAATGGCACGGGAGTATATATAGATGGATCAACAGCAAGTTGGAATAATATTGTGACAAGCGGTGCGCATCAAACGTCATACGAGGGTAATTATGACGCATTCCTTGCGAAGTTTGATTTTAAAGGACAGCTTATATGGGGTACATATATGGGAGGAATCTCAACTGAAAGTTGTTATAGTATTGCTGCAGATATGTCGGGTAATGTTTATATGGGTGGTACCACAAAAAGTACATCCAGTATTGCAACTGTTGGTTGTCATCAGGACACTTTATGCCTCGATTATTTTGGAGGTACAAATAGAACAGATGCATTTTTATCCAAGTTTGATAGTTACGGGCATCGAGTTTGGAGTACCTATTATGGTGGACACGAAATGGAGGAGACTTATTGTATCGCAGTTGATGCTGGCAATAATGTTTATATGGCTGGGATGTCGCAAAGCTGGAATATACATAACAAGTACGAAGTTGCCACTCCCGGAGCGCATTGGGTAGGCGGTGGAGGATATTTTGACAAGGGTTTTGTTGTGAAATTTGATAGCTCAGGTGTACGCAAATGGGGAACCTATTATGGAGGAGTCGCATGGAAAAGTTCTGATACGAAAATATATGGTATGGCAATCGATCCTGACTTTAAAATAATAGTTACAGGGAGGACATTCTCAGATACTGCTATTGCTACTAATGGAGCGTTTCAGCAATACCTTAAACCCCATGGTGATGCGTTTGTAGGCAAATTTGATTCTTCCGGAGTATACCTTTGGGGCACTTATTTTGGTGATAGCCTTTTAGATGTGGGGGCAAGCGTAATAACTGACAAGCTATCGAATATATATTTATGTGGATATACAGCCAGCATCAATAATATCAGTACACAAGGCAGCCATCAGCCAACTAATAAGGGATTATACGATGCTTTTCTAGCCAAGTTTGATAGTTCTGGAAACAGGCTATGGTCAACATATTATGGTGGTGAAGGTGATGAATATGCAACATGTATTGATATAGATGACTCTGACAACGTATATATGACAGGTTATACTAAAAGTTCAACCAATATTTCCCGGAATAACTCTTCGCAATATAGCGGGGCAGAAGATGTATTTGTTGCCAAGTTTTCAAAAGATGATACTTTGTTATGGGCAGGTTATTACGGAGGGCCACTCAAAGACCTGGGAGCGAGTATTACATGTAATAATGTTGAGGGGGTTTATATTTCAGGACTGACTTATAGTGATACTGTGTGGGCTACTTCAGGGGTACATCAAACTGCTTTAGGAGGGCTATGCGATGGATTTTTATCCAAAATATGTTTTACGCCTCCTGTATTAGATTCGATCTCAGGCACGGTAACTTTGTGTATTGGAGATAGCTCTATATTGAGTAATAAAGATAAAAGAGGTAGTTGGGCATCAACAAATGGTCATGTTGTCATTGACAGCAATGGCAGGGTATGGAGTATATCAACAGGTGTTGATACTGTTACTTATACTGTTACTAATTCCTGTGGGGCTGATACAGTACTTCATACGATTGCAGTAATGCCGTTGCCTGCAATTATGATGCAGCCAAATGATATGGCTGTTTCTACAGGTAGTGGAAGTTCATACTTTACCATATTAACTACTGGCAGCGGAATATCATATCAATGGCTGGAAAATAGGGGTAGTGGTTTTAGAGTCCTCAGCGATAGTGGCCAGTATAGTGGTACTAATACTAACATGTTGACTATCAGCAACACATATTCGGCCTATAATGGTTGGCAGTTCAGGTGTATACTATCAACTGTTAACTGCTCTGATACTTCAGCTACTGCAACATTGTATGTCTGGCCACTGGAAGTTGATGATTCGAGTATAAGTGTCATTAGTATCTCTCCCAACCCTACCAGTGGTACTGTTACAGTTACCTCCTCTGCCATCATAGAGCAACTCACCCTGACTGACTTGTTAGGAAAACAGGTGCTGAGCCAAACTGGCGGTGGCAAAACAGTTCATGCTGATATGAGCAGCCTTGCAGCGGGTGTTTATATCATCAAGGTAAATGGTAGTGTAGCGGGGAGGGTTGTTAGGAAGTAAGCGTTTAAATCCCGATAGTTATCGGGAGAAAACCTAAAAGTTTCCGGTTTTTGCGAGGTGAGAAAAAAATGTCTGAATCAGGATTCACAGGATTGGAGGATTGGCAGGATTTTTTTGTACTGCCTTTTGGATGAGTGGATAAATGCAGCTTATTGCAAGTTCTCAGGAGATGTCTCTCTGCGTTTGACATGACGGCTTTGATGGGGGCTGATTATCTCGATCACTATGTCTTTTTAAGGACTCAATGAGCGCTTGGCTGTTGCTTTGTACTTCGCAAACACCGGTATTGTAAGGCCTTGATGTTTGCTACTTATACTCCTGCATACTAATGCGCTCTTTGCAGAAGTGGTATTCACGTACGTCGTTGGAGGCGACAATGACGAGTTTATTTGCGGTGTATTGCTCTATCCATTCCCTGTATTGTAAAACACCTTCATCGTCGAGGTTGGTGCAAGGTTCGTCTAGCAACAGGATGGGGGAGGCGGTAAAAATAGCCTGTGCCAGTTTTACCCTTTGCTTCATGCCCGATGAGTAGTCGGATATCTGCTTGTCTTTTGCGGCTTCGAGCCCCGTCAGTTTTATAACCTGTTCTATATCCAACCCGGGGTATATGGGTTTGAACGAGAAATGAAATTTCAGAAACTCTGCCAGGGTCATTTCTTCCACTATCTCCTGCGATGGAGCGCAAAAGCTGATGTGGCTGAATATTTTTTCTTTGGGTATCTCTGTATCGTTGTCGCTGAAAAATACCTTTCCTGCGGATGCAGATTGCATGCCGGCAATGATCCTGAGCAGGGTAGACTTACCACTACCATTCTGGCCCAGTATGGCATAAGCCCCGGGCGATGTGAAGTGGTAGTTTACATCTTTGAATATCCAGTGTCGCTGAAAACGCTTACTTATATGCTCAAGAGATATCTTCATTATGCCTGCGGATATATCCTTTCATAATGCCGCGGCCTGTTTCCCTGATAAACGTTATTATCTCGTCGCGCTCGTCAGAAACAGGTATCTCGGTCTCAATGATGCTTAATGCTTTGGATGTATTGTAGCCTCTTACAAAGAGTATCCTGTATATATCCAGTATGTGGTTGATCTTATCAATAGAGTAGCCTCTGCGTTTCAGTCCAACAGAGTTGACACCCACATAAGACAACGGCTCACGCGCGGCTTTTACATATGGTGGTACGTCTTTGCGTACCAGCGAACCACCGGTGATAAAAGAGTGAGAACCGATGCGAACAAACTGCTGCACGGCTGTAAGGCCTGCCAGTATTACATGGTCGCCCACTACTATATGACCTGCCAGCGTGGTATTGTTGGAGAAGATACAATGATCGCCCACGATACAGTCGTGCGCAATGTGAGAATAAGCCATGATGAGGCAGTGATTCCCAATTCTTGTCTCGTTCCTGTCTGTAGTGCCCCTGTTGATGGTGACACACTCACGGATGGTGGTGTTATCGCCTATGATCACCCGGGTATCTTCACCTTTATACTTCAGGTCTTGCGGAATGGCGGATATGACTGAACTGGGGAATATCCTGCAGTTCTTGCCGATACGCGCGCCCTCCATAATGGTAACATTACTACCTATCCACGTACCTTCGCCGATCTCCACATTTTTGTGGACGGTGGTAAACGGATCGATCTTTACATTGGGCCCTATCTTGGAGTCGGGGTGTATGTATGTAAGTGGGTGGATCATTTCTTGTCTTTTGGAACTATTTGTGCAACCAGCTCAGCTTCGGTTACGAGTTTGTTACCTACATATACCGTGCCACGCATTTCGCATATACCTCTGCGTATGGGGTTCAGTAATTCCAGTTTTAATATGAGCGTATCGCCCGGCACAACCCTTTGCTTGAACTTTACTTTGTCAATTTTCAGGAAGTAAGTATCGTAGTTTTCGGGGTCGCTGTAGTTGTTCAACGCCAGTATACCGCCGGTCTGAGCCAGTGCTTCTATCTGCAATACGCCGGGCATAACGGGGTTGCCCGGAAAGTGCCCCTGGAAGAAATGCTCGTTGAAGGTCACATTCTTGATACCTACTACATGG
The DNA here is from genome assembly GCA_020636495.1 of Chitinophagales bacterium. Lineage (NCBI taxonomy): Bacteria > Pseudomonadati > Bacteroidota > Chitinophagia > Chitinophagales > Chitinophagales bacterium. The sequence goes on from JACJXQ010000008.1 coordinate 1,824,047, forward strand.
CTGTCGCTCAGCTCAATGATCTTATCTACCAGCAGGAACGGGTATTTGTGCGGCAGCGACTTTTCAATCTGTGTGATATCGTAGATAGCTTCCTGATTAGGGTCGTAATGAGGTATGTCAGACAGGTGCTTATTCTTCTTGATGTATTGTTTGATCTTCTTGGCAAACTCCACATTCGAAGCGTGGCCGGGACGGCTGGCAATGATATGCGCCCTGATAGAATGTCCTACCAGTGCCAGGTCGCCCACTACGTCCAGCAGTTTGTGCCTGGCAGGTTCGTTGGCAAAGTGCAGCTGAATATTGTTCAATATTCCTTCCTGCTTTACCTGTATGTTCTTCTTGTTGAATATCTCAGATAACCGTTGCAAGGCATCATCACTCACCACTTTGTCTACTACTACAATGGCGTTGCTCAGGTCGCCGCCTTTTATCAGGTTGTTGTCCAGCAGGTATTCCAACTCGTGCAGGAAACAAAAGGTACGGCAGGGGGCTATCTCATCTTTGAACTCAGAGATATGCTTCAGCGTAGCGTGCTGTGTGCCCAGTACAGGCGAGTTGAAATCGATAAGCGTAGTTATCTGGTATTCGTTTGAAGGAACGGCCAGCATGTCTACGTTCTTTACAGGGTCGTAATAGTGAATGTTGGTATCTATAGCATAAACAATACGTTTGGCATCCTGTTCCTGTATGCCCACGCTGTCTATCGCTTCGATGATCTGTTTGGAACTACCATCCATGATGGGTATCTCAGAGCCATCCAGTTCTATCAGCACATTATCTACATTCATGCCGACCAACGCTGCAAGTAAATGCTCTACCGTGCTGATCCTCACACCGTTCTGCTCAAGGGTTGTGCCCCTAGATGTGTCTACCACCAGGTCAACATCGGCTTTTATGATAGGTTTTTCAGGCAGATCGATACGCTGAAAACGTATGCCGAAGCCGGGATTGGCAGGCTTCATGGTCATATTTACCTTCTGTCCTGTATGCAGGCCTACACCCGGCAGGGTAACAGACCCTTTGAGTGTATGCTGATTCTGGGCAGAATGGTTTTGCTGCGACTTATCAGAATTGCCTTTGATTTGTTTAATTAGTAGATCTTCACTCACTTCTTTATCGAAATATTTTGTTCGCTTAATATGGCCTTTAATTCAGCAACTGTTGTTTCCAAATTATTCAGCCTGTCTCGCAAATCAGGCAAATTTCTGAAAATTGCCTGACTTTTTAATGAACTTTTATACTCATAGGCAGGAGAACCTGTTAAAGCCGTGTTGGGCGTGGTTACAGATTTTGCCAGCCCGCTTTGCGCGTTGATACTGGTAAAGTCGGCTATCTGTATATGTCCGACTATACCTACCTGGCCACCTATCACGCAATTGCGGCCTATTTTGGTACTGCCCGATATGCCTGTTTGTGCGGCTATGACGGTATTTTCACCTATTTCCACGTTATGGGCTATCTGTATCAGGTTGTCCAGTTTTACACCTTTCCTGATGATGGTAGAGCCCATCGTAGCCCTGTCGATAGTGGTGTTGGAGCCTATTTCCACATTGTCTTCTATAATGACGTTGCCTATCTGTGGTATCTTTTTGTAGGTGCCGTCCTTTTGAGGCGCGAACCCAAAGCCGTCGCTGCCTATGATAGTGCCTGAATGGATAATAACATTTTCGCCCACAATGGAGCTGTCATATATTTTTACCCCGGCGTATAATACAGTACCCTTGCCTATACTGACGTTGTCGCCAACAAATGAGCCGGGAAATATCTTTGCTCCGTCGCTGATGGATACATTGTCACCTATATATGATAATGCACCGATATACACGTCTTTGCCTACTTTGGCTGACTTTGAGACAATTGCAGAGTCGTCGATACCTGTCTTGCCGCCTATGGTTTTCAGTTCATTGTATTTTTCCAGCAGTTGCGCAAAAGCGCTGTATGCATCCTTTACACGTATCAGTGTAGCGGAAACACCATGTTCTAACACCAGTGCTTCGTTGACGATAATGATGGATGCTTTGCTTTTGTACAAAAATTCCTCGTATTTAGGATTGGCTACAAAGCTCAGGTAACCTGCAGTAGCATCCTCTATTTTGGCTACATCGCTTATAGTTGCATTTGGGTCACCCTCTATGGTGCCTTGTATAAGTGTAGCTATTTGCTGAGCGGTAAATTGCATGTTATTATTACTGATAAACCCCCTGTAAATTACAATTAAACAATAATAATATTGCTTTTATTGTATGTATTCATTCATTTTCGGGGTTGGATATAACAAATGTAGTTCTTATGTACGGGCATTGCAAGCGCCTGCGTGACCACGGGGTTGTCAATCTCCGATATGTCTTTTACTGCCCCGCTCTTCATGGCTATATGAATCCGCTCGTCATTTATGTTGTATGTATCCTTGGATGTAATACCTGTACATACAAAATAGTCCATCTCTTCATCACCGATACCATATGTTTCACGGGCCTCCATTCTCTTTTCCTCCAGTAGCTTATCTACCGGCTCCGAGCTCAGTACTACTTTATACAGGTCCCTGTATTGCATCATACAGCACAGGCGGGACAGTATCTTATCCTCGTGCCTGCACCATTCTTTTATTGATGCCAGCAGGTCTACATCATCCAGCATGCAGTATTGCTCCAGGTGTTCGCCTGAGGTCTCAAAATCTTTGAGGGTAACAGCATTGTAGAGGAAATGTTTGAGGGCAGGGCTGGCATACAGATCCGCTCCTTTTTGGGCCAGTTCTTTAGCTCTTTTTAATATGTTGATGAGTAATACCTCTGCTCCCAGCACTGTTTTATGCAGGTATACCTGCCAGTACATGAGCCTGCGGGCTATGATAAACTTTTCAACTGAGTGCACGCCCTTTTCTTCCACCATCAGCTGGTTGTCTTGTACGGTGAGCATCTGCAGTATCCTGTCGTAGCCAATAACACCTTCTGATACGCCGGTGTAGAAGCTGTCCCGGTTCAGGTAATCCATCCTGTCTACGTCCAGCTGGCTGGATACCAGTTGATGCAGGTAAGGCTTTTCGTACGACTGGTCGAATACGCGTATGGCACCGTCCAGCATACCGTCAAACTCAATGTTCAGTTTGTTCATGATCATACCCGATATATGCTCATGTGTCACACCTTCTACCAATGTATGTTCCAGGGCATGAGAAAAAGGCCCGTGACCTATGTCGTGCAGCAATATGGCTATTCTTGCAGCTAATGTCTCCTCATCAGATATGGCAACCCCTTTTGCTTTCAATTCCTCAAGGGCTTTGCCCATAAGGTGCACTGCTCCCAGTGAGTGGTGGAACCTGGTATGCACCGCACCCGGGTACACCAGGTGCGCCGGTCCCATCTGCCTGATGTACCTCAGGCGTTGAAACCATTTATGGTCTATTAATTGTAATAGTTCATTTTCCGGAAACCTGATAAATCCGTAAACCGGGTCGTTTACTATCTTGCCCTTCACGTTCATATACGCTATGCTCTATCTGTATTATTTCTTAGTTTCTGTTCGTTTAGCGACCCCATTCCCCATCGGGTATTGGCGGAGGAGTTTCTTCAAGTCCATCTGATGAGTTGCTACCCCTATACGTTGCCGGGTCTACTGAGTCAGCGCACTCCGTAAAATCTTCCGGTTCCTGGAATTTTGCATTAGGGTCAATTTTAAGAGATGGGTCTGCATATACGCGTTTCATAAAGTAGGCCCATATAGGCAGTGCAGCTGCGGCACCTTGTCCCAGCCTGGTGGTACCGAAGCGTAGATACCGGTCATCGCAACCTACCCATGCACCAGCCAGTATCTGTGGGGTGTAGCCTATGAACCATGCATCAGCCTGGCTGTTCGTAGTACCTGTTTTACCTGCTATCTCGCTATTTATGTTATACCTGAACCTCATGCGCTTGGCTGTACCAAAGTCGACTACGCCCTGCATAAGACGCACCATTTTAAAGGCAGTGTATTTGTTGATGAGTTCTTTCTGAACCGGAATAAAGCTTTTCAACACGTTTCCATCTTTATCTTCAATTTTGGTGATGAACAGGGGTTGTGTATTGGTTCCGCCGGATGGGAACATAGTATAGGCACGAAGCATCTCGATCAGCGAAATATCAGGTACACCCAATGCCAGCGAAGGAACCTTATCGATATGGCTTTCTATACCACACTTATGAATAAAATCAGCAAAGGCATTGATGCCCACTTGCTTGATCAGGTATAGTGCGGCGTTGTTGATAGAGCCGGCCAGGGCCTGCTTCATGGTCAACGGACCTTTTTCAGAACCACCGGCGTCATAGTTCTCAATGGTAGGGAACGACTGAGGTGCAGTTGACAATATACCGCAGGGCGAAAATCCATTGTCAACTGCCAGGCAATACAGTAATGGCTTAATGGTAGAACCTACCTGGCGTTTGGTATTGATGTTGACGTGGTCATATTGATAATAAGTATGATTGATACCACCTACCCATGCCTTCACCTCACCTGTATAGGGGTTCATAGCCATAAAGCCTGCCTGCAGCATCATCTTCATGTATTTTATAGAGTCTACGGGTGTCATTACTGTATCAATCTCACCTGCTTTGTTCCATGCAAAAACGGTCATAGCTACAGGAGTTCTCATATCGCCCATTATCTGCTCGTGCGACTTGCCTTCTTCCTTTTGTACCTTATATCTTGGGGTGGCTTTTATGGCCATATCCAGGTATTGCTGGTATTCATTCCATATGCTGCCGTCGCTATATTTGCGCTGGCTGATGAATTCCTGTTGTAATTCTTTAATGTGTTCTGCAACAGCTTCTTCAGCATACTTCTGCATTTTTACATCCAGTGTAGTGTATATCTTCAGGCCGTCCTTATATATGTTATAGTTTGTTCCGTCCGGTTTTTTCAGGTCTTTGAATATCTTTTTCACTTCCAACTCCACCACCTGCCTGAAATATGGGGCAATACCATCATGGTGTGTCAGCTTTTTATAATCGAGCTTTATGGGCTTTTTCTTTATCTCGTGTGCATCTTTGATGGTCAGGTAGTCATACTTTGCCATCTGGTCTAAAACTGTATTGCGCCTGCGTAGCGCGTTCTTAGGGTTCAGGTGCGGGTTATAAAATGTACTGGCCTTAAGCATACCAATAATTACCGCAGCTTCTTCCACCTTCAGGTCTTTGGGTTGTTTATTAAAGAAGGTAAGAGAGGCATTCCTGATACCGTATACATTACTACCAAAAGGTACTGTGTTCAGGTAAAGGGTGATGATCTCATTTTTTGTCAGTTGTTTTTCCAGCTTAACAGCCATCACCCATTCTTTTAGTTTTTGAAGGATGGTCTTTAGTTTACTCCCTTTCTCCCTGGGGAAAAGGTTCTTGGCCAACTGTTGTGTTATGGTACTGCCACCGCCGTCTTTACCCAGGAATATTACAGCACGCAACACAGCACGTCCGTCAACACCGGAGTGCTCGTAGAACCTGGAATCCTCGGTGGCTATCAGTGCATTAAATACATTAGGTGAAATATCCTCGTATTTGGTTGCTGAGCGATCCTGCACATAATACCTGCCTATCAGTTCTCCATTGGTAGCATACAGGTCTGATGCCAGGGAGCTATTAGGATTTTCCAGTTCTCTCATAGACGGCATGTAGCCCATGAGCCCCATATTTATCAATAATATCAGCAACAGGAATACACTAATTCCCGAGGCGAATAATATCCACAGTATGGTTATTAACCTGCCCTTAAGGCTCTTTCCGTTTTTTGTTGCAGTCACTATCGGTTATTTATTCTGTCAGCAAAGCTAAAAATTAATACTATTCAGCTTATAAGCTACGACATTGTTTCTGAATTATTTAATTCGTCATCACCTGGTTGCACAAAGAAACTTATTGTGCGAATCGGGTTCAGAAAGCCTGCCAGCCTTGTTTTGAATGGTATCACTGTTTTTACCTTCGTTATGAACGATGCCAGGAAGCCGGATACTATTTTACGTTCTCCGTCATTCAACGGTTGCATTGCGTATTTCTGCTTCAGGTACACATTCATAAAGCTACCATAGTTAGTACCCATTTGCGGGTCGATGGTCTTAACGGCATATTGCATGGGTGTCTGGTTGCCCCTGAATATACCCACCTGGTGCAGGTAGAAGTTGGCAGCCCTGTATGCAAAGTATGACCTTGGCCCATCAGCCTTTGAGCGCCTCTGTCTTATAATATAATATGTATATACAATTGAAGGCAGGGCAAGGAGCAATATGATCAAAATACCCAATATAGTTCCAAGTACAAAAAGTATGTCATTAGCTGACATAGGTTTTTTCACCTGCTCTTTTTCCGGCTTCGTTTCCGGTTTCGATTTATCTACCCGTTTCAGGTACATTTCGTCTATCGGGGCGGGGGAAGGTATTCTTTTAGCCAGGGCATTGCCACTTTCGCCTTTGTGTTCCGGCATGTTCTTCAAAGCCAGTGCGTATGACACAGCCGTACCTTTGTCTCCTTTCTTCAGTTCGCTCAACAGCACATCTACACTATCTATATATATACCTGCCACTGACATGTCCATCTGCATATCTACCGCACTATCCAACTTATATTCCTTATCGTGAAATACAAGATGTTGTACATTCATTATCAATGACTTGTTGGCGGTATCTACACTTTTTATTTCACCGTCTGCTGCCAGCCATGCCCTTGGGGGCTGCATGGGTGGTGTGCCGTCGGGCTGCGGGCTTTGTTCTGCATCTTCGTTGCCAACAGTGGTGTCAAAATCCAACCAACCATACTCAGGAAAGAATACCTGTACCCAGGCATGTGCCTGATCGGCGTAGTACCAGTACCAGCCTTTGTTCTTATCGCTACGGTCAACGGTCATAAAACCTACCGTGATACGGGAGGGAATGCCCAATGCTCGCAACATAAAAAGGGTAGCGCCTGCATAATAAGCGCAATAGCCTTTTTTGTTCTCAAACAGAAAGTACATTAGTTTGGATGCACTCGGTATATCGGGTATACCGGGGTTGTCTGTATAAGTATAAATTTGTTTGCCATTCTCGTCTTTTGCCAGGAAGTAATCTCTTATAGCAAGTACCTTATCTACAGGTGTTTTGGCGTCTTTGGTTACCTCATGGGCCAGGTCACTTATTTTCCTGAACTTTTCATCGTCAGGCATATCTGTGTAGTACCTTAAGAATTTATTATCAATACCTTTGTAGTCATTGGCTTTACGTAATACTTCAAATCTGTTTTCCTGGAATTTACGTATTTGTTCATCCTGCGAGTTGTATACAAAGTAAGCGCTGTTAAGCTCTGATACATAGCCCTTTGCGCGGTATGCTGATATGAATTCGCTCCTGAAATCTTTCTCAATAGCCACTGGTTGGCAGAAGTAACCTACATTGGGTGCCACATAGGTTTTAGTGGATAACTGTTTATTATATACTTCTATATCTACCGTCTTCCTGAGTTTGGTTGCCAGGCTATTCTTTATCACAGATGAGTCAGTATCTGTAAAGAAAAGGGGCATCTTTCCCGGGTTGGGCTGGTACAGATCGTTAGAGGGTATCAGTGAGTCTCTTTCAAAAGTTTCGGTTAATGTGTCGAAATAGGTATAATAAAAAGCGGTCAGGTACAGCGGGTTAGGTATCTCGCTGTTAGGGAAGAAATTATCTATATGTGCGCAGAATAGTAATTCATTGCTCCTTCCCAGGTTACTGCGCAAGCGTGAGTACTCATTAATATCAAAGGTGCCATCCTTATTTTTCTTCAGCATGCTGTTCTCTCCACTTTTCCCTCCACCACCATAGTTGGCTACAGTCTCATTGATCTCTGCCCGCATCAGGTAGACAACGCCTCCGAACAAGAGTAAGGCCAACAGGCTGAATAATGCCAGGCGTCTGCTCATGAACCACCAGAATTTCTGTGATTTATCTTTATAACTGTATATCTGTTCTGCTGCATACAGGATGTAGACTGCGTACAGAACTGCCGGTGTAAAGTCACGGAGCAATTGATACGTATTGTCCATCTGTGTCTTGGCTATCAATAAGATATATGCTGATAGCAGAAGTGTTGCTGTAAATACCGACCAGTATCTGAGTCTTACAAAACCCCAGCCAAACATCCAGCCGGCCGTAGATAATATGGCGAATACCAGAAACTGTACCGAGATGAAAAAAGCATCAAATTCTCCTACAGCCATGTTGTCAAGACCCTGGTATATGAGGAACATCCCGAACATCCATAGTGCGAAAGTGGGGAGGAACCTGAAACGGAATGCATAGAATATAGCACTCACTGCCATGCCCGCTCCAAAATATATAGTTTGTTGTAATGCGTTAGCTCTTAAAAAGGAATAATACTCATTAGCATGCCATAGCAGGTAATAGCTGACAAATACCGTTGGTAATACCAGGAAGATCAGTTTGGCCAGTAATTCATTTACCGGCGTGGCTCTTTGTATATTCATATACTTGAAGCCTTAAATTTAGGATAAAATAATGCAGCCACATTGTTAAAAATATGGCCAGTTGTTACAATGTATTTAAATCTTATCTAATCTGAATTTATACTTGCCGTCAGATCTGTGAGCGGTGAACCTGATCTTATTATTGGTAATATTCGCATCTTCTCCAACCCAGTGAAAGTTGCTGCCTCGCCCCGGTGATTTGATGTCTATGATGATCGTATGGTTGCTCGTGTAATTCGTGTTGCCGTCATCATCGGTGCCGGTGCTGGTGCGTTGGGTAACGACATCATATTTGCCAAAATAGGTCACATTATTATTCTGGTCTATAAGTGCTGCTTCTTTTTGGTCATTCAGTTGCAGTATCATGTTGTTGTAATCCTGCGTAACATTTTCCGAACTCAGAAAGTCCTTATGTTTTGTGACCTTTTCAAATTTGTATTGACCGATTGCTTTTCTTTCTGCCTGTGTCAGGTTGGGATATTTGTTGCAGGCCCCGGTGGAAAGTATAATGCCTGCGCATAATATGTACAATAAGTTCCTCATGCAGGTAAACTTAATATAATAAATGTTAAAGAATCCTTACATGTCCACGTTTTCAGTTAATGCAATGCTAAAACAGGATTCGGGTAAATATAAGGACGAGAATATCGTGCAGCAGGCTTTGCTAACAGTTAACGTTAAATTACCCACACACCGGTATTATCCTTGTGTCAATTATTAAGAAAACGTTATCTTAGGCACGTTTTAAAAATATTTTACGTCAAATGATACAAGAAAAAGAAAGTCCGGTAAAGCTGGGGCATGCTGATCTGGATGAAAAAACTAAAAGCATGTTACAGAAATTCAAGATCGTTACCGTTATCGGTTCGGGTACAATGGGCAATGGTATTTGCCACGTATTAGCACAAAGTGGCTTCAATGTTCACATGATGGACATCAAACAGGAAGCTATGGACAGGGCGTTGGTGACCATTGGCAAAAATATGGATCGCCAGATCGCAAAAGAAAAACTGACGGAAGAACAGAAGAACGATGCGTTAAGCCGTATCGTTACCTACACAAACCTGGCAGAAGCTGTAAAAGACGCAGACCTGGTAATAGAAGCCGCTACTGAGAACATAGATCTGAAGACCAAGATTTTTGAAGACCTGGATAAACTTTGCCCAGAGCATACTATCCTGGCAACGAATACGTCATCTATTTCTATTACACGTATCGGTTCACACACAAAACGTCCCGGCCAGGTAATAGGTATGCACTTCATGAACCCTGTACCGGTAATGAAGCTGATAGAGATCATCAATGGTTATGCAACCACTGAAGAAGTGACACAGGTGATATATGACCTGTCTAAGTTCCTGGGCAAGGTACCTTGTGTGGTTCAGGATTACCCCGGTTTCGTTTCCAACCGTATCCTGATGCCACTGATCAACGAAGCTATCATTACATTACAGGAAGGTGTTGCTGGTGTAGAAGAGATAGATACGATCATGAAGCTGGGTATGGCACACCCGATGGGGCCATTGCAACTGGCAGACTTCATAGGCCTGGACACTTGTTATTCGATCATGAACGTATTGCATATGGGCTTTGGTAAGCAGAAATATGCGCCTGCTACACTGCTAGCCAATATGGTACAGGCTGGTTACCTGGGTGCTAAAAGCGGAGAGGGTTTCTATAAATACACTCCGGGCAGCAAAGATTTGGTTGTCAGCTCTCGTTTCCAGAACAAGAAGTGGTAATAATAACTTTAACAGGTATACACACTAAGCCATCCGTTTACGGGTGGCTTTTTTGTTATTCCTGATTAATTATTGTCAGTACAATAATGTGCATTAACTATTAGTTATAGTAGTGACCGCAGGGATTTTAATGTGTAGTGATCAAAGTTTGAACGGTGTTTTATTGTTATATTTATATATAATTCTGCCTGTATGCGCTTTGCCTGGCTTCTGAAAGAATATGTAGTAGTGCTGGGAGCATTTATAGTGTTTTCAGTTGTTGCCGGTAAAGCCGGTGCGCAAACGGTTTATTGCCCGCCTAACCTTGATTTTGAACTTGGCAATTTATCCAACTGGCAGTTTTTTGTGGGCAATTGCTGCCCTATTAGCGCTAATACAGCCACAGCTCCTTTGAACAACAGGCATGTATTGACGAGCGGCACTAATACAGACCCGTATGGTGGTTTCCCTATCGTTTCGCCGGGTGGTGGTTCTTATTCGTTAAAGCTGGGCAATACTAATGTAAACTCCCAGTCAGAAAAGGCCAGGTATTATATACATGTACCCAATACTTCGGGAGATTATATATTTCTTTACAGGTACGCCGTGGTGTTTGAAAACCCCGGGCATCAGCCGTCACAACAGCCGCGGTTTGAAGTGAATGCATATGATTCTGCAACCGGCGCGCCTGTGCCCTGCAACCAGTTCACCTATATTTCATCTGCCAGCCTGCCGGGTTTCCAGTTGTCGAATGTTGGGCGTAATGTATATTTCAAACCATGGACAACCGCCACGATCAACCTGACCGGGTATGCAGGCAAAACGGTTGCGCTGGATTTTGCATCAGGAGACTGTGCATTAGGGGCCCATTTCGGATATGGATACGTTGATATGGATTGTGGGCTGTTCCAGGTGAGGGGAGTATATTGTAATGGTGATACATCGCTTACGTTGAATGCTCCTCCCGGCTTCCAGTATTACCAGTGGATGGATTCCACATTCACACAAACAATAGGTACAACGCAATCTGTTGTTATTTCTAAAAATGGTGCCCACCCCAAATATGCCATAATAGTAACGCCATATAGCGGTTTTGGCTGTCCTGATACCTTTTTTACTACCTATGTTGAAGATACCGCGCAGGTTACGGCAACTGCTGTTTCGGATACAACGATATGCAAAAATAAATTTGCGATACTGAGTGCTACTGGCAGTAGTACCAATCCACCTGTCACTTTCAGCTGGTATCCCACAACAGGACTTACCTGCACTACTTGCAACAACCCTTTTGCGTCTCCACCGGATACTACCATTTATCATGTGATAGTGACGGACGCGTATGGATGTAAAGACACTGCAGATGTAGATGTAAACGTTTTGCCCGGTGCTGTAGCCGGTGCTGATACCGCAGGTTGTCCGGGAGACAGTCTGCAGCTTTCGGGTAAGGCAACGGGCGTCAGTTATCAATGGTATCCCACCACGGATATGACAGGTGCCAATACCTTGACGCCAAAAGTGAAACTAACAGTGAACAGGACCTATTACCTGGTAATGATCAATTCTGCAGGATGCAGGGATACGGATGCAATTAACGTCCAGGTACTTCCCGGTGTCACGGCTAATGCCGGTGCCAACCAGTCTGCCTGTCCCGGTGATTCGGTAACCTTGAATGGTAGTGTATCTTCAGGAGCTACTTATGTATGGACTCCCGGGACCGGGCTTAGTAGTACTACAATCCTCAATCCAAGGGCCATAACTAACTCCGGCAGTCCTTATGTACTGACAGCTTCTAATAGCTATGGTTGTAAGGAAGAGGATAGTGTGTATGCTTATGAGTTTACTGATCCTGATATTTCAGCAGGCAACGATACGAACGTTTGCCCGTTCGCGTATGTTCGTTTGGGTGTTAGCAGTCATGCATCAGTAGCGAGCTATCTGTGGTCCCCGGCTTATAAACTGCCATCTCGTACGATACAAAATCCATATGTCTGGGCAGATACTGAAGTTGTATATAAAGTAATAGTCCAGTCCACCGATGGTTGCCTGGATTCAGATGAGATAAAAGTAAGTGTTTACCCTAAACCGATAGCAGATGCCGGCCCGGATACGGGTGCCTGTATGGGGCAGACAGTACAGTTGTACGGTAACGGAGCAGGTGCGGGCGGTTTTTATTTCTGGTATCCGCAAACAGGTTTGTCAAACCCGGCCATACAGAATCCTGTTGCTACCGTGACCACCAATAAGACCTATGCACTGGTAGTAAGTAACACATATAGTTGTAAGGATACAGATGATGTTGCCCTGGCTGTATATCCAGACCCGGTTGCTGATGCCGGCCCAGATACATCCATTTGTATGTGGCAGGAAATTCAATTAAAAGGGAAGGGCGGTACTCTATACAGGTGGCAGCCGGCAACAGGACTGGATAATCCATATACAGATACACCGAAAGTATTTGTCACGGGTCCTGTTGCCTATCAACTAAAGGTTTACAATCAGTATGGTTGCAGCAGCACAGACAGTATCTATTTATCACTGAACCCGGATCCTGTTGCAAATGCAGGCCCGGATACTGCGGTATGTACAGGTACCTGGATGAACCTGAATGGTAGTGGTGGTGGTATCTATCATTGGTTCCCGGACTCTACGGTCAGCAATCCTTATGCTCCTAATCCCGTTGTATATGCCGGTACGAATAGTGTTTATTCCCTTGCTGTTTTCAATAGCCTGGGTTGTTCTGATACTGACCAGGTGATGGTGAACATTAAACCATTGCCCGTAGCAGATGCTGGACCGGACACAATAGCATGCCCGGGAACAGAGGTCAAGTTGAAAGGTAAAGGTGGCGGAACATATGTGTGGTCGCCTGCCGCCGGGTTGAGCGATCCTTCGGTGGCCAACCCGGTATTGTCACTCAACGGCAGGTCAGTGCTGGTATTAAAGGTCATCAGTAATGACAATTGTTCAGACCTGGACACCGTAGTAGTGGATACCTATCCTGCACCAGATGCGTTTGCGGGTAATGACACTACAGTTTGTCCCGGAGCAACTATTACACTGCATGGTTCGGGTGGCAAGGATTATGCTTGGTTCCCGGCGTATAAGTTATCCAGCAGGACAGCCAGCGAGCCATCTGCCACTATCGACTTTAATATCAGGTATGAATTGGTTATTGTCGATTCATTTGGGTGTAAGGATACCGCCTATGTAGCTATTGATACAATACCTGTGCAGTTTTCCGTGGACCAACCCGAAAGTGTATGTACCGGGCAGGAGGTGACTTTAAATGCCCATGGAGGTGATAAGTACACGTGGTGGCCCCAGGAACTGCTGGATAACAGCCATGTTGCCGATCCGGTAGCCAGGCCTTTGGTCAATACTGTTTTCGGTGTGCGGATAGAAGAACTGCTGTGTGGCAGGTTTGATACCATGTTTGTGAATACTGTTATTAAAAGGTTGCCATCGCTGGTGGCAGAGGCAGTGGATATGGACTGCGCACGGGATTATGGAGAATTGATGGCGTCAGGCGCGTCTGTTTATAAATGGTCGCCGCAGGATGGGCTTGATGATCCGGCATCAGCACATACGAAGGCACGTCCCGACAAGACAACTGAATATATACTTACCGGAACTGACTCAGCGGGTTGTACCGATACTACATCTGTGATACTGGAGGTATTACAGGGAGATGGGAGGCTGTATATTCCCGATGCGTTTACACCCAACGGCGATGGCATTAACGACTGTTACCGTGTACATGTTCCCGGAGATGTAACGGAGTTCGAATTTTCTATATATAATCGCTGGGGAGAGCGCGTATTTCATGCCACAGAACGCGAACACTGCTGGGATGGAAACTATAAAGGTATTCCTGCCGAATTATCAACCTACTTTTATTACTACAAGGCCAGATCTTCTGTATGCGGTTATGTCTTCAGGAAAGGCGATATGCATCTGATCAGGTAATGTCCAAAAGTTTAATGACATTATGATTTTTTTGTAATTATTTATATTTTGTGAGGGTAAGACATTATCCCACAAATAAATAGATAGTATGAAAAAAGTATTCAAGTGGTTGGGTATCATAGTTCTGTTGATAGTAATACTGGCAGTTGCAGGTATCGGCTATTTGAAAACAGCATTGCCCAATGTAGGAGCTGCACCGATTCTAAATATTGAGCGAACTCCTGAACGAATAGCCAGAGGTAAATACCTGGCCAACTCGGTAGCTGTTTGTATGGACTGCCATTCATCAAGAGACTGGTCTAAGTTTGCTGCACCATTGGTACCTGGTACAGAAGGTGCCGGTGGCGAGAAGTTCGGCCGCGAACTGGGATTTCCCGGTGAGTATTATTCAAGAAATATTACACCTCACGGCATTGGCTCATGGACTGATGGTGAGTTGTACCGCCTCATTACTACTGGTGTACGGAATGACGGCGAGCCAATCTTTCCCGTTATGCCATACCACTATTATGGTAGAATGGCTGATGAAGATATCTATTCGATCATAGCTTATATACGTACGTTGCCCTCGATCGACAATGATGTTCCGGAAAGGGTAGTAGATTTCCCGTTCTCTCTTATTATGAGAACCATTCCTGTAAAAGGGACCCCGGCACAGGAAGTTCCACAACCATCGAATGCAGTTGAATATGGCAAATACCTGGTAAATGCTGCTGCCTGCCGTGAGTGCCACACTCCGGAGGAAAAAGGACAAGTAATACCTGAACTGGAATTTGGTGGTGGCAGGGTATTTGAACTACCCGGTGGAACACTCAGATCACCGAATATTACACCGCATGCCACAGGCCTTGGTAACTGGACCCCAGAACAGTTTGTTGCCCGTTTTAAATTATACCAGGATTCGGCATATAGGTCACCACATATTGATTTTATGCATGAATTTAATTCCATTATGCCCTGGATGATGTACAGCACAATGACTGACCAGGACCTGTCAGCAATATTTCAGTACCTGAAAACCATCAAGCCTATTGAAAATCAACCTGTAAAATGGACGCCAAGGTCTTAAACAATTGATCTTTATAATAAAAAAGACGCAGTATTACTGCGTCTTTTTTTATTTAAATGAATGTTCTGATTAGTTCACTACCAGCTTCAGGTTAATGTATTGTTGGGTAGCTGAGCTGATCGTTATGTAATACATGCCCGGTTGAACATTATCAAGGTCAAGTATTACATTGTTTTCCCCGTTAATAGTATTAACTGTCTTGTTTTTAACCGTCCTGCCCGAAATATCAGTCAGCCTGATATCCGTGGCAATAGATGAGCTGCTGAAATATTTCAGCATAACCTGGTCATGCGCAGGGTTAGGATACATACTCACGTATTCTCTAGCTACATCATTGATGCCTGTTGACGCACATCCCGGATCTGCGTTGATACCTACTGTAGCGCTGAAAGAAGCACTACAACCGTTAGAGTCAGTTATGGTTACGGAATATACACCTGGTTGAGTAACGGTGATATTCTGTGAACTGCCTCCGTTGCCCGACCATACATATTTGTATTGACTCGCTCCGAAGTTTGACGTCCCGATCTGTGTACTGTCAAATATAAGATCCACTTTACCAACATTCTTACAAATATCTGTAGGCGTAAGCGTTGCGCTGATGATTGAACTCAGGCATGATCTTGATGATACATTGTTCCTGATCACATCACCCGGCAGCGGGCCAAAACCATTGGCCAGGTCAATACCTCTTGAAACGAGGTGACAGTAGCTCATAATCGTACCTTTCCATGCACTGGTTGAAGCTGAGTTGCTGTAGGTGCTGCCGCATGTACTGCAACCAGCGCCGCTTTCCTGTTTGTAGCAATTATCTATTGAGCCACAAGCACCACCCGTGCCGGTTTTCCAGCCACACCAGTGTGTATGCCTTGAACCCAGGTTATGCCCCATTTCATGGGTCACCATCTGTACGTCCCATGAGTAAGAGGGGAGACTGCCATACGATCCGTTAATGTCGCCGTAAGCATAAGTCCTGTTCCTGTTACAAAGCACATCCAGCCAAGCAATACCACCATTGCCGGCATCATCTTTGGCAAGCAGCATGGCTATGTCGCCGTCAAAATTATTGCCCTTTGCATTCCAGGCACTGGTAAAGTCATTCAGGCCATCGCTGGAAGTTGCATCGCCATATCCATCAGGAATAGTCCATACGTACGTTGACTTCAGCTCTATAGCTACACGTTCGTTCCTGTACAAGGTCTGCACCTGGTTGAACAGGCCTGAGGTGTAAGCGCCCGTTAGCAGGGTACTCTTTTGCTTGCTGGTATACAACTGGTAGTCCAGCTCCCAGTAGATGCTCACCTTATTACACATGTAAGCAGCTGTGGTCTTACCACCATCTGTCGGGTTGTCCGACTCTTCTTCTATCGCATAATCAACCGTTCCGCAGCTGATAGGCGGAGTTACGGTAAAGTCCTTATCATTATACAATACATATTTGCCACTGTTGTCTTCCAGTTCGCCTACTACAAAGTTGCCGTCTTCGTTAGCAAACAAGATCATTACGTCACCATTAGCAAAAATACTGGCTGCAGCGATAGACCTGTTATACCCATTTACTGCACCCTGGTAGTGTACACCCTTGTCGTAGTTGAATTTGTGTTTGCCTGTTGCGTCTATGTAACCAATATCAGCATTATCGGCATAAGGATTACTCCTCATCATTTCCAGGTTATAGGCTATACCTTTTTCTGTGGTCAGTTGTAATGTTATCGCATACGGATGTGTTTCGTATACTTCCTTAATTGCCGCTTTATCGGGCATTAATAATGTTTCCTCTGCAAGTTCCTTGTGTTTTTCACCGTTTGTTTCTGAGAATAATTGCACGGGCATGAAGCTTACTCCCCTTTTATGTGCTTCCTGAACATCCCTGTAAAGTGCATCCTGCGCCTGCACCGTTCCTGCTAATAATAACAGCAGAAACACAATCACGTTTTGTTTTTTGAACATTTATATATATTTAATGTGAAATTTGTCCTGTCAAATATAACCATATTTTAATTCACTCAACGTTACATAAGTAACACATGATAGTATTATGACAAATACATTAAAAAAGCCTCCGTGAGCGGAGGCTTGCATATATACAGAGGATAAAATTTAAATAAAATGCCGGGCTTTGGTAAGATCATCACAAAAAACCAAAGACAAACACCCCGGCAGTATCTTTTAGATATTTACTGCCAGTACAAAGCATGTAAGCATGGCTGTAAATACAATGATTTTTTGAATGGCTTCTTTCTTAACAATAGCGTTTGTGTAAGTTGCCTGGTTGGCCGGTGCGGTAGTGAAAGTAACTTGTTGCATGATCTTGTGTTTTTTGTTTGTTTTGATTTGTTTGTTTGCTTGTTGTGTGTTTTTCTTTTTTGTTTTGAAACGCCCTTTGTCGACCGTTCTTTATTTTTGTGTTTTGAATGTCGCGGGGTGTGTTACTTCCGTTGACAATACAAAGATGCAACACGGACACCCCCGTTTCCAAAAAAACGGCTTTGGTTAACGCCTTGTTTGGAAGCGCTTAACAGGGCAGAATGTTAACGGTTAACCAGCTATTAAGAAATAAAGCAGGGTGTATTACACGGGGTGTTTCGATGAAATGCCCTACAGTAAAGGGCCTCAGGCTGCAACTGCCTGGTTGCTGTGCGCAGATACTTCTTTACTGTTTTTAATAATATAGTATCCGGCAAATATGAAGCACAAACCTACGAACTCTGTAATATATAATACTTCAACATGGCCGGCTTTTGCTGAGGAACCTCCGATGCCTGGGAGAAAGCCGCCTATAGCAATAAATACATTGCCCCAGAAACGGTGTTTGAAGTTCCTGTCTTGTGCATATATATAAGCAGAATAGACTGCGCCACCTACCAGGAAGGCAAAAGCATATATATTAATGAACGGTGTGATGTACCTGATAAATGTCCACTCCAGTATTTTGCCATCCAGCTTGGGATGTGGACCATCCTTAAGAGGTGATAGTATAACGAGTATAGATGATATAACGATACTTGCTGTTAATATGATAGAAAGCGTATTGGCAGTTTTGCGCTTCATCAGCAGGTGTACCGTTCCCTGTGCCAGCGGAGCACCACCCAGGAAGGCACCGAATATGTACCATGCTTTGAAGTTGGCAGGTGAGTAGCCCATAAGGGTATTGATACTCTCCGTCACTGTTCCCGCGCCATAAAAGAACACACCCAACATCCACCAGAAAATATACAAAGAGCTCTTGTTGCGGCTCCAATGCTTATATAACAACAGGAAAAAATATAAAGAAAATACAGTTGTTGCTATGGGTATATAATTTACTATCTGCACACCTCTTTCAATTTATGTGCAAAGTTATTCCCATATCCGGGCGTTATGTCACGATACTGTCAGGTATTATCAGAACTTGAAGTTGTAGGTAATGCTGGGTAGTATCGGGAAGATAGAAACCTGTTTTACCGTGGCATCCACACCTTCATTCAGGTCTCCTTTGGTATCAACGTACAGGAAGTAGGGGTTTTGCCTGCTGTATACGTTATATACAGAGAATGCCCAGCTGCTCTCCCAGCGTTTATTCTTGCGTTTTTGCTTTTGAGGTGTCAGCACCGCAGACAGGTCGAGCCTGTGGTAGGCAAACAAGCGGTATGCATTCAGGTTACTGTATTCCGGCACAATGTTCTGGCTGACGAAGTAATAGTTGGTGGGCAGCGTAATGGCATTACCTGAACCATAAACAAAAACGGTAGAGAAGGTCCATTTTTTACTGGCTTCATAAGAAGCTACTAAAGACAGGTCGTGCCTGCGGTCGTATTTGGCAGGGTAGCGGTTGCCATTATTCAGGTCGGGGAATTTGCGGTAGGTCCAGGCAAGTGTATATCCTATCCAGCCCGTAAATTTACCTTTGGTCTTATTGATGAAGAATTCTGCGCCATAGGCCTGCCCCTTGCCGAATACAAAGTCCAGTTCCGGGTCTTGTATCGTATTAGGCACGTAGCCTGACCGATATTCTACCTGGTTCTTCATGTCTTTATAATATACTTCTATTGAAGTCTCCAGGTTGTTGTCGAAGAAATTACGGAAATAGCCCATAGAATACTGCCATGCCTGTTGCGGCTTTACTATCAATGTACTGGGTACCCAAAGGTCGGTAGGCAGGGTACTGCCGTTATTGCTCACTAAATGTATGTACTGGTAGGTTTTGGTAACACTTGCTTTTATAGAGGACTTGTCACTCAGTTCAAAGCGCATATTCAGCCTGGGCTCCCATCCGCCGTATGTTTTTACTATGTCCCCCTTGTTGTATACAGTACTGTCGGTATGCTTGCCGTTCAGGTCGTTGGTATATATTGTATAAGGGCCAATCTGACCAAACCATGAATAACGGATTCCTGCATTTACTTTCAGCCAGCTAAAGGGGTCAAATTCATCCATAATGTAAGCGCCTGCTTCGTGCGCGTATTTTATTAATGCATTATTGGGTGTAAGCTCTACCTGGCCTGAACTGCCGGATACCTGGTTGGGAACGAACTTGTGGTGGGTATAGGCAAGTCCTGTTTTAAAGTTATGATTGAAAGCAGAGAAATAATCCAGGTCTACTTTAGCGTTGTAATCTCTTACCCCCGAACCTATCTTAACATCAAAATCTCCCTGGTTGGCACCAAACGAGAATTGGTAGTCGTTATACACAGCTGTAGTGTTCAGAAAAAGCCTGTTGCTGAACAGGTGGTTCCAGCGTATGGTCGCGGTACTGTTACCCCACGGGATATCCGCATTGAAATTACCACTGCCGCTACCGAATTTAAATTTATCCCTGCCAAAGTAGCCGCTCATATATACGCGGTCTTTATCGGTCATTTTGTAGTTGGCCTTCAGGTTAGCGTCGTAAAAAAAGTAACCGGATTTAGAGAAGGCACTTCCTTTTTTTACGAACGGCCTGATCAGTGCATCAACGTATGTCCTTCTTCCCGAAAGCATGAAAGAACCTTTCTCTTTCTTAATAGGCCCTTCTACTGTCAGTCTCGAGGCTATCAGGCCGATACCACCTTCGGCATGGTATTCTTTCATATTACCTTCTTTCATCGAGACGTCTACTACAGAAGATAAGCGTCCGCCATACTTGGCGGGCATGCCGCCTTTTATCAGTGTAACATTATTCAGCGCGTCTGTATTGAAAACGGAAAAGAATCCGAACAGGTGGCCGGTATTATATACTACTGCATCATCCAGCAGTATCAGGTTCTGGTCAGGTCCGCCGCCACGCACATAAAAACCTGAGTTGCCTTCGCCTGCCGATTGTACGCCGGGCATCAATTGCAGCACTTTCAATATGTCGCTTTCGCCGAATATAACCGGCAGCTTCTTTACTTTTTGTGCTGACAAGGATATGGTACCCATTTGTGTACCGTTGATATTCTTATCCTGCCTTTCTGAGGTTATCTCTACTTCGTCTAATGTATTCTCATTCTTCAATTCTACATTATACACTTTGCTTTCCACCAGGTTCATGGTTTCAGTACGTGTACCAAAACCAATATAGGAAAAGACAATTGTATAACTGCCGGCAGGCATAGAGATGGAATAGAATCCATATTCATTGGTTGATGTACCTATACCCAGTTCTTTTACAAATACAGTAGCTGATATCAAAGCCTCGCTGCTACGTGCATCGCGCATATATCCGCTAAGCGTGAGTTTTTTTTGTGCAAACAAGCTGACCGGTGATAGCATGAGCAGAAACACCAGGGTAAATAATAGTCTATCGTATTTCATTGAATCTGGGGCAGAAATTCGTTTCAAATAACAAAATATTCTGTCAAATATAAGGGATATAGGATGAATAATAATAAAGTAACTGTCTGCTATTGAATGAGATATGTTACATATATATTATGCGTCACGAGGTCTTTTTATAATTGAGTATCGCCCAGCCGTTGAAGAACAGGGCCATGCCTGCTACGATAATAAGGTGCATCCTGATGTCTTTGAGTCCACTGCCTTTCAGTACGATCATCCTCAATACTTCAATGAAGTAGGTTACAGGGTTTATGCGCGCTATCCATTGCGCCCATTGCGGCATACTGTCTACTGAGGTAAACAGGCCCCCCATCAGGATAAATATCATCATAAAGAAAAAGGCCAGTGACATGGCTTGCTGTTGTGTGTTGGAATAGGTAGATATCAAAAGACCTATGCCCAGTTGTGCAATAAGGTAGACCGCCAGGAACCCATACATAAGTAATATGGAACCCGCCGGTACTATATGGTAAACAAGCCTGGCTACACCAAACAGCCCAACAGTGAAAACGAACATACCTATCAGCCAGAAAGGTATAAGCTTGCCCAAAATAAAGATGTGTTTTTTGATCGGTGTTACGTTTATCTGTTCTATAGTACCCACTTCTTTTTCTTTCACAATATTCAATGCACACATGTATGAGCCGATCATAGTAACTAATATCACCAGTATGCCGGGCACCATAAAGAAGGGGTAGTTGAGTAAGGGATTGAACCAGTTGATAGCCGCGACTTCAATAGTAGGTGCAGGCGGAACACTTTGTTCGGGTATCCAGTCTGTACGTATATCGCCATTATAGTCAGCAATGATGCGTGAAAGGTAGGCACTGCCCACCAGAGCTTTGGTGCCGTTTATTGAGTTAGCTGCCAGTAGCAGGTGTGCATCATTTTCTACCACCAGTTGTTTCTCAAAATCAGCTGGTATCTCCAGTATCAGGTCCGACTTGTCCTTCTGAAATTGCTGAAAAGACTCATCATATGAATTGCTGAAATCGTTTAGCCTGAAATAGCCCGAAGCCAGTATCTTATTGGTCAACTTTTGAGAGTAGGGCGAATGGTCATGGTCAACAATAGAAATGTTGATATTCTTTATCTCATAATCTGCCGCCAATGGCATCACCAATAGTTGTACAATAGGCAAGGCAATGATCATCCTCAGGATAGTTGTATTCCTGAATATCTGCCTGAATTCTTTTCTTAACAGGAATTTTAGTGTCCTCATGCCAGCCTGTTTTTAAATTTTTTAATACTCAATACCAGCAGGAATGTCGTCATACCTGCCAGTATCAATGTTTCTTTCCATATGGCTCCTATGCCCAATCCTTTCAGCATTACCGATTTGATGATAATGTAATACCATTTGGAGGGTACGATGTTTGCGATGATTTGTAATGGTACAGGCATATTCTCCAACGGGAACATAAAGCCTGATAATAGTATCGTAGGTAACAGCATACCCATCAGTGATATCAGCATTGCCGTTTGTTGGCTGGCTGTTACGTTCGATATAAGTAACCCTAACGATAAGGCGCAGAGTATCAGCAACGAACTCTCAAAATACAATAACACGATACTGCCATGTATGGGCAATCCTGCAAGGGTAGTACTCATAACCAGTATTACGGTCAGGTTAATGATAGATAACACGAAGTAGGGTACCGCTTTAGCTATCACTACCATAATAGGTTTGAAGGGAGATACCAGCAATATCTCCATCGTTCCGTTCTCTTTCTCTTTCACAATCGATACCGATGTCATCAAAACACAAACCAACAGCAGTACCAATGCCATCACACCAGGTACAAAATTGTATACGCCTTTCAGCTCCGGGTTATATATCATCCGGATATCAGTATGTATCTGCATTGGGGGACGCCTGTCGTTCATCAGCTCCTGTTGGTAGCTCA
This sequence comes from Chitinophagales bacterium, assembly GCA_020636495.1. Lineage (NCBI taxonomy): Bacteria > Pseudomonadati > Bacteroidota > Chitinophagia > Chitinophagales > Chitinophagales bacterium. Next base: position 1,846,945 of record JACJXQ010000008.1, read on the forward strand.
TAATGATATTGGTGGCGTAGTTGGTGAGTGTGTTGGCCGTATTAGGGTCTGATGCATCGGCTATTATCTGTACCTGTGCTTTGTTCTCGTGCATCAGGTCTTCATTAAAGTTGGCAGGGAATACAATAGCCAGTTTTATTTTTCCTGATTTGAAAGCGTCTTCTATCTCGTAATGGTTCATCAGGTTCTGCTCCAGCACAAAGTTGTCGCTTACGGCTATCTTGTCGATAATGCGGTGAGATGCTATGTCATTGGCGTAATCGCATACCACTATTTTTGAATTCTTGATCTCATTGGTCAGCGCAAACCCGAATAGTATGATCTGGGCTATAGGCATACCAAAGAGCAGCAACAATGTTTTCGGATCGCGAAAAACATGGTAGAACTCCTTTCGTACAAATATCATGAACTGTTTCATTCCTAATCAGCTTTACGTTGTGCGCCCCTGGCCAACTCAAAGAACACTTCGTCCATTGTTTCGGCAGAGAATTGTTTTTTCAGGTTGGTAGGGGTATCCAGTGCTTTTATTACACCGTCCACCATCATCGATATCCTGTTGCAGTATTCCGCTTCATCCATATAGTGGGTAGTCACGAATACGGTAATACCCCTGTCGGCAGCGCTGTATATCATATCCCAGAACTGCCTGCGCGTTACAGGGTCTACGCCACCGGTCGGTTCGTCCAGGAAAACAATAGCCGGATCGTGGATGATAGCTACAGAAAAAGCCAGTTTTTGTTTCCAGCCTAATGGCAATGAGCTCACCAGTTGGTTGGCAACCTTTTCTAATCCCAGTGTCTCAACCAGGTGTTTACTTTTCTCTTTTATCTCTTTCGCGCTCAATCCGTATATCCCGCCAAAGAAACGTATGTTCTCCCTTACGGTCAGATCCTCGTATAGTGAGAACTTCTGGCTCATATAGCCTATGTTCTTTTTTATCTCTTCGGTCTCTTTATATACGTCAAATCCTGCTATGGTTGCCTCGCCCGATGATGGTATAGACAGCCCGCAGAGCATTCGCATGGCTGTTGTCTTCCCCGCGCCGTTTGCTCCCAGGAAACCGAATATCTCTCCCTTATACACATCGAACGTTATCTCATTCGTGGCGATGAAATTCCCGAACTTCTTGGTCAGTTTATTCGTTTTGATCACTACTTCCTCTGTCATTGCCTAATTCATCAGTTTTATAAAACAATCTTCAATGGTCGGTGTCACTTCTTTTATCTCTATATGCCCGTGTCCTTTGTCTTCAAGAAATTTCTTTATCTCAGCACCGTCGTAATGCGCCCTATCTTTAAAGGTTATATGGTGATATTCACCGAATGCGTTGCAACTGCTTATCTGTTCGCTGCTTCGCAGGTCCTGTAGTAGTTTGCTCATTTTATCCGCCTTGACGGCATACAACGTCTCCGGGTAATCAGCTATGATATTACCAGGTGTGTCTATCGACATGATATTGCCATCCTGTATCAGGGCTATACGCTCACAAAGGGTAGCCTCATCCATGTATGGGGTAGAAACCAATATGGTGATACCTTGTTCCTTCAGCCGTTTCAGCATCTCCCAGAACTCTTTTCTCGATACTGCATCCACACCCGTTGTAGGTTCGTCCAGGAACAGTACTTTGGGTTTGTGTATCAAAGCGCAGCACAACGCCAGTTTCTGTTTCATACCACCCGATAACTTTCCCGCCCGCCTGTCTTTGAAAGGCTCTATCTGTACATATATGTCTTTTACAAGGTCGTAGTTCTCTTTAATGGATGTATTAAATACCGTTGCGAAGAAATGCAGGTTCTCTTCTACGGTCAGATCCTGGTACAGCGAGAATTTCCCGGGCATATAACCTACGTTCTTGCGGATGGTCCTGTAATCATTCACTATGTCCAGCCCGTTCACGCTTGCAGTACCACTATCCGGCAGCAGCAGGGTGGTCAGCATACGGAAGATGCTGGTCTTGCCCGCACCGTCCGGTCCTATCAGCCCAAACAGTTCCCCTTTCTCTACGGAGAAGGATACGCTGTTCACCGCTTTTACGGTTCCCTTTTCGTAGGTCTTGGTAATGTTTTCGAGTACTACGTCTGTCATTACAGGAATTTTATTTCGCCGTACATACCAATTTTGTAACTGCCATCGTTCTTCACTTTTACTTTTATAGCATATACCATATTGGCACGCTCGTCTTTTGTCTGTATGGTTTTTGGCGTAAACTCTGCTTTGTCGTTGATCCAGGTTATTACACCTTCGGTCTCTTTAAATCCGCCATCACCATCATCTGTCATCACTTTTACCTTGTCGTTCAGTTTTACCTTCGGTAGCTGATTGCCTGTGATATAAGCCCTCAGGGTAATGCTCGACAGGTCTGCTATTTTGTACAGTGCCTTACCCACATTAGCCATTTCATTAACCTCTGCATATTTGGTCAGCACGGTTCCTTTTACCGGGTTGATGATCGTGCATTTACGCAACTGGTCGTTCAGTTGTTCTATCTGTACACGTATCGGAGTTACTTCTTTTGTAATACCTTCCGATGAGATATTAAGTGACGATTTTTGCGCGGCTATCTGTTTTTCCAGCACGCTGATGTTAGCATTGATATCGTCTAATTGTTTTTGGGTAGCGGCATCTCCTTTCACCAGGTTGGTGATACGTTTCTGCTCTCTTTCTGCCACACGCAACTGCTCCTGCAGCGATGCCAGTTGCACCGGCACATCCGGCCTTTTACTCAACAGCGCGTCTATCTGAGTTTCCAGTTGTTTTTTCTTCAGGTATATCTGTGTGCTGTCTATATAACCGACTACCTCATCGGCTTTCAGCGATTGCCCTTCCTCTAAGTCAAACTGTTGTATAGTGCCCATTGCTTCGGCAGAGATGATGGTCTCCTCCGCTTCAAACGAACCAGACGCGTCAAACTTGTTCTTGCCGCTGTTGCAGGCCGAAGCGAATAATATCGCCCCTGATATACTTGCTAATATGAATGTCTTGCGCATTATTATGATGTTTATTTTTATCTGAATTAATTACCTGAAGTTGTTTGTACGTTATACTGTGCCAGTAGTAGTTGTATCCTGTGTATCAGCAGGTTTTGCCTGGCTTTGTCTTCTGCATTCACAGCCGTGATATAATCATTGGATGTGGCTGTACCATATTCCAGTTGATTTTTGGTCGCATTTTTTACACTTTCCCTTAATGATATGATGTCGTTATCCGTATCTATCAGCTCCTGCGCTTTCTGCACTTCTGAGTTCTGTTGTTCCAGTGCCAGGTTGGTGTTAAACAGGAATACCTCTTTTTGCACGTCAACAGCTTTGCGGTTCAGGTCGATGATCTTCTTTTCTTTGCCCGCAGTATACAGACCCGACAGGCTCCAGTTCAACCTCAACCCGCCTATATAATAGGTTCTGAAATCGTTGTTCAGGAAGTTCAGTGCCGGTCTGCCCACGCCGCCTTGAATAAACAGGCTGAATCTCGGCAGGTTCTTAGCATTGATCAGTTTGTCCTGCACATTAAAGGCGTTCTTCTGCATGTCAAACAACCTCAGCTCCGGCCGGTTGATGCCCGCAGTATTAAGTTTTATATTAGGTGTTTCCAGCTTTATATCGTCTGCCAGTTCTGCATTAATGAACAGCCCTAACATTTTCAGGTAGGCTTTACGGTTGGCGTTCAGTTCTATAATGCGTTGATCTATATTAAGCAGTTCAGCTTTCAGGTTATCGCCGCTGCTTTTCAGGGCGGTGCCATTGGCAATGGCTGTATTGGCTTTTGCCAGTCCCGACTCAATATCTTTCTTCATCAGCCTGGTTTGTGCTATCTGCGCATCTATCAGCAGTATGCCGAAGTACAGGTTGTTGATACGCTCTTTCAGTTTATACAACTCCACCTCAGTTTTCTGTTGTTCTATCTTCGAGGTGGCATCAATAAACTCCTTCTGGCTTTTTTGCGTTACCAGTGTCGTCAACGGTTGGTCTACCTCGCCGTAAAGCTTGTATTGGTCTTTGCTCAGTGGAGTTATGTTTACCCCCGGCAATGATATGGGCAAAGATGTCACCTCCGATTGATACGTGGCCTGCCCGGCAATGTTGAACTGCGGCAGATATGCCTTGTTGGCATTGGCAATAGAGTAGTCCCGCGACCGGGCTATTAGTGCATATTGTTTTACCAGCGGATAGTTGGCATCTGCCATACTGTAACAACTGTCTATTGACAGGCTGCCTTCCCGGGCGAAGCTACTCATGCCTGTAAGTAGCGGTATTAGTAAAAATAATAGTTTCAGCGATCTCATTTTTGTCATCACATTTATTTTATTGCAAGCATTGTTTACGAATTAAGTATGGCCTTGATCCATACCGGTATCAGTTGCTTTCTTTCTATCATCATATGGTTGAACTGCTCTTGCGACAGGTTGCCCATATGCCTTACAATAGGACTGGCGATAAAGGGGAAAGCTACCAACCCCAGCAGGTTGATGATGAAGTAAACAGGTGGCACAGGCTTGCGGTTATTCTCTCGCATATAGTCTTCCAGTTGCCTGAACAGCGCTGCACCCGACATCATTTGTCTTATATTTAGTTGTGCCAACAATTCGTCAGGGTTGTTTCTCAACTCGCTCATAATAAAAACGGGTATGGTTGGTTCGTTTACCAACACGTCTATGTAACGGTCAACCATACGTTCAATTTTCTCTTCAAGAGTCGTTTCCTCATCGCGCACTACCGCCGCCATCGACTGGAAAAATGCCAGCAGCGTTTCCAGCATGATGATATTGAACAGCTTTTCCTTACTACGGAAATAATAGTTCAGCAATGCTACGTTGATACCTGCCTCTTCAGCAATATCCCTGGTCTTGGTTGCCGCAAACCCTTTACGGTAGAAAACAGCCCTCGCTGCATTCTTTATGCGGTTTTCCGTGTTGTTGTCCAATTGTTCCTTTGCCATATCGGGGTGTTATTAAGTGCAAAGAAATGCACGATTTTTGATTTAAACAAATATTTTAATCAAATGATTAAATATTTTGTTTAGCACAAAAAGCTTGTCAATGCTATAACTCATTGTCAGCTATTGGATTGCAAAGGGAATATTGCCGCAAAAAATATCTGAAAAAAAATTATCGGCTAGGTAGCTGCCGAACGGCGTATGCGTATATACCTGGCACAGTATATCATCAAAAAGGGTAGTAGTTGGTTGGCTTCTTTATCAAGGGTATTACCATGAACATCTATAGTATAGTTATAGTTCCATTTACGCCAGTTAAAACCGGATTCTATTTCGGCTATCTCGTGGCCATCCTCGTCATATATGGCAAAGGTCCTGCCCCAGAAACTCTTCTGCCTGAAAGTATAGCCCCGGTTCTCATTGGCAAAGCTGATATGCACCCTGCCGCCCAGCCTGGCTTTTATGCTTACGAATTCCACATCGTAGCGACTGATTGTGAACGTAGTTTGCCAGAACCCTTTGGGAGCCACTGCATAGTTCATACCTGCGGCTGTAGCTATACTGGCTTTATGCATCCACCACGAATTGATATCAAGCGTACCTACCGGGTCATCTTGTTCATTGAACACCTCAAAATGGTTATATCCACGGCTATTGACTGTATACTGCATATAATAAGTGTTCCCATAAAGTTAATCATTTATCCATTTGTCGGGTAGGGGGCCAAACTTCCCTCCTGTTCTTAGGAGAGCTTGTCCCGCCATAGCGGGAGGATGTTGGACGGTCCGCCTACGACGGATGTAGCCACCGGTCTAGTGGATAGGGAATGACTAAATCCTCCTTGCCCAAAACAAAACAACCACAACAACCATTATGTCAAAATGCGTCTCCCCTTTAGGGGGATAGGGGGATACCCGCACCGTTTCTTGCACAAACCACACCACGCGCGTCATTGCGCGGAGTGAGGAACGAACGACAAAGCAATCTCGCTACGCGCCCGACCATCCACTTGCACAAGACAAATTATCTTGTATTTTTATATTAAAATCTGCTTCTATGAATCTGACCGGCAAGATATTAACTTTATTATGCGGCATAGCACTCTTTGCCGCCTGTACCAAATCTGAAACCGATAAGGAGCCCGACCCTGCAAGCAGCAGCACAAGCACCGATAACCTCTCTGCCGTAGGCAAGCTACTGGTAGCTGGCAAATGGCAATTAACGGCCAGCACCGCCACCGCGCAATACAACGGTAAAGACACCACCGCCGACCTGTATGCCGATATGGACGACTGCGAAAAGGACGACTTTATCCAGTTCGCTGCCGATGGTACGGTAACAAGGGATGAGAATACCAACAAATGCACAGGCCACCCGCAAAGCGCCACCATGACCTGGAAACTCATGGACAATGATACCAGGATCGCTATATACGACAACAACCCCGATACTATGGGCCTGGAAGTGACAACCGCCCAAATGAAATTCACCCTGACACAGCCCAATAGCTCAAACGTGCCCGTTACCTACGTTGATATATATAAGAATATTAAGTAAGCGAATCTCACTCCTGTTATGGCGATAGAATAACGCCCATGGCGTTATGTATGTGGCCATCTCGCCCAAAACTGGAAAATACTTGCATTTACCAGTCACACGGGCTACTATCGAAGATTACGATGGAACTGGAAAAAGCCATGTCACAAATCATTATTTATCCTGTGCTTCCAATTTTTCAGTTCTTCAAAAAGGGCTGTTTTAATTTCATACATTAATTCGTCATTCGTCTTTTCTACTTGCCAGGATCTGTCCCTATTCAAAAGTTCATCAAAAGTGTCAAATAACCCATAAGCCTTTTCAAACCCGATACTATCATAGCAATACTGTTTACTTTCAGATAAAAAGTCATAACTGACAAAAGCGTTGTTACAAATTTCGCTTGTTCCGGTAATAACATCTTTTGTTCCATCAAATATTTCGTCCACAATTGCAAGTGCATATTCTATTGCTGCTTGTCTTTTATCGGGCAGTGTAATGCTTAGCTCTTCTAGTGTCAGTTTGAAATAATAGTCAATTTGAGAAGGTTCTTCATATTTACTTAGTCCTGCAAGAATACAAAGTGAAGGAGAATCCAACCCCTCTTCAAGCGCAATAATACCGGTGCAAGGAAGTTGGTCTGTAGTTACATTCCCGGTCACATATTTGGCTATATGCTGTCTGAAATTCATGTTATGCGTTGATGCAAATAAATATACATGATTTAATATTCCCTGCACTCGTTTAAGTTGTTAACTTAAATGACGAATAGTCAGCAGGTTTGTAACCGGCAGCATTTGTTCCTCAGCTATATCAATGTACAGTCAGACCCTCCCTCCCTCGCTGTCCTGAGTTTGCAACTCAGGACTTTCCATCACATTGGTCTATGCATCCCGCTTAGACTTGTCAGTAAACAAGCTGACAAAATACACCACTCCCCACTACCAAACAACGGGAAAAACACCCTGTTTTTCCTTGCTTCCTTTGTTTACATTTGCCTTGTTCAGCTTACGCGAACATTCGTAAACAATTTATTCATCACTTTAAAAACATCCGCCATGGAATTCAACCAGAAGCTGGAACAGTTGGGCAAACAGCCCGACATCATCCTCATTATTACTGACGAACAAACTACGCCTACGGAAAATTATCCGCCGGGTTGGGAAGCACAAAACCTGGAGACGCTTACATTCCTCAAACAGAATGGCTTCAGTTTCAACAAGGCTTTTTGCAATACATGTATGTGTTCGCCGAGCCGCGCTACTTTGTTTACAGGCACCTATCCTGCTATTCACAACGTGAGCCAGACGCTGACGGAGGGCGGCCCTTTATCACCTGCCGAGCCGACACTGGACAACACATTGCCCAATATTATGAACACCCTTTGGGCCAGTGGTTACGATGTGCAATACAGGGGCAAATGGCACATGAGTAAAGGTGCAGCGGCCAACGGTGCCAATACCAATTACGATCAGCTTACTGCCGCCGACATAGCACTATATGGTGCAATGGGGTGGGAGGCTCCTGATGCGGGCGAAGATGTTAACCCGCTCAACTTTGGTGGAGGGTATGCCAACCACGATGCCAAATATGTGGCACAAGGTGTTAAATACCTGAAGCAGGTAAAGGCGCGCAGGGCTGCGGGCGATAATACACCTTACTGCCTTATTGTTTCGTTGGTTAACCCGCACGACGTACTGGCTTACCCCAATACTGCAGGTTTATACGGCTACAAGCCCGACACCTGGCTGGGGCGTGATATTGCTTTGCCAGCAACGGTGAATGAGCAACTGTTGAAAAGTAAAAAACCGCTGGCACAGGAACTGATACTGCTGGGCATGAATGTATTGTTAGGACCTTTGCCTGACGAAACATCTATGCTGAACTATGTCAACTTTTACGCCTACCTGCAAACTATGGTTGACAAGGAAATAGGCCACCTGGTAAAAGAACTGTATGCTGAAGCGGATGGAACAAGGCTGGCTGATAAGGCTATTGTTATCCAGACATCCGACCATGGTGAAATGGGGCTGGCGCATGGCGGACTCAGGCAAAAAACATTTGTTGCATACGAAGAGGCCATCAAAGTACCGATGGTGATATCTAACCCGGTGTTGTTTGACAATGGCCCTGTGGGTTCAGACGCTCTGGCGACACTGGTAGATATTATGCCTACATTGATGGAACTGGCAAATGTAGCCGAGCCGCCAACCAACCTTGCGGGTACCAGCCTGCTGCCCATCATTACAGAGGGCAGGCCTGTTCAGGACAGTATCCTGTTCACGTTCGATGATACCAAGGCGGGTTCTAACAACAAATGGTCAGCCGTAAACGCGGCCAACCGCATCCGTTGTATCAGGACGGAGAACTGGAAGTTTGATTACTATTTCGACGCGATGGGCACTTATGCCAACCAGTATGAGCTATACGACCTGGCCAACGACCCGCTGGAGACCACCAACCTTGCCTATGACAAAAGCTACAAAACACAGCGCGACGAACTGGAACAACAGCTAAAACAACTGGAAATAACCAAACTACTGAAGAGGTTACCATAATAATTAAACAGCCGCCCGTGAGGCGGCTGTTTTTTTCGATAAAAACTTGACCAATACAACCCGTCATCAAAAAAATACTGGTTATTGCGACGCTGGAAGCAATCTGTACAGCTGATTGTTGTTCCTTCACTCTCGTCATGGCGAGGAAGTAACGCCCGTGGCGTTATGAACGTGGCCATCTCGTCCAAGCGTTGTTTATTCACTAGGACTCTCTATAGGCTAAGAATCCGTAAACTCCCCTCCTGTTCCTGGGAGGGGATGTTGGGCGTTCCGCCTTTGGCGGATGTAGCCCAACCGGGGTGGTTGACTCGCGGGAATAAATATTGTTATTTTAAATAAAATTACGTATATTTGACATGGTTAAATATAGTCACCAATGCTGCCCACACCACCAAATACCTTATTCAAGCATACACAAGCCCCGCTCAAAGCGGGGCTTTTTTGTAAGGGTTACGCTCTGTTGCAAAACAGGTTTTACTTAACAATACTTAACAGTTTTTTAGTAACGCATTGCCAATCAACCTTTTGTAAAGGTGCATTATTACTTTTGGTTAAACCTGTATATGTTGTCAGCGACGATTTACTTAACAGTTTCGCCGCATTTTGCACCAAGGTTATCTGCGTTTTTTCAGTTAGTTTTGCGCCGCTTATGTTGGTTTCATTACAGAATATCTCATTTTACTTCGGTTCCAGGCCTATATTGGAAAATGCCAGTTGGCAGGTAGATACAGGCCAGCGCATTGGCCTTGTGGGCAGCAATGGTGCGGGCAAGTCTACTTTGCTGCGCATCATCACCGGTGCTTATACCATTGATAGTGGTACTATCAACAAGCCCAAAGATGTGACTATTGGCTTCTTTAACCAGGATCTCCTGAGTTTCTCTACTGAGAATTCTATTCTTTCGGTAGGTATGCAGGCCTTCGAGCGTGCGCACGAGGTGGAGATAGAAATGAACAAGGTGCTGAAGGAGTTGGAGACAAAGCCGGACGATGAGGTATTGTTGGATAAATACAGTCACCTGCTGCACGATTTTGAGGTTGCGGGAGGCTATGAAATGGAACATAAAGCTGCGGAGGTACTGGAAGGACTGGGTTTTAGTACTACCGACCTGCAAAGGCCCTACAACCAGTTCAGCGGTGGCTGGAGGATGCGTGTGCTGCTGGCCAAAATGATGCTGCAGGCACCCGACCTGCTGCTGCTCGATGAGCCGACCAACCACCTTGACCTCCCGTCAATAGAATGGCTGGAGCGCTACCTGCAGGGATACCCCGGTAGTGTTATCATCGTTTCGCACGACAGGTACTTCCTGGACAGGATGGTGAACCGCATAGTAGAGGTATGGCAGCAGAGCCTGCACCTGTACACGGGCAACTACTCATTCTACCAGAAGGAGAAGGTAGAGCGTATGGAGCTGCAGCAACGGGCTTATGAGAACCAGAAGGATTATATCCGTCAGCAGGAACGTTTTATCGAGCGTTTCAAAGCAAAAGCATCAAAGGCGGCACAGGCTCAGAGTGCTATGAAGCGCCTGGACAAGCTGGATAAGATAGAAGCTCCCGATGCCTCTATTCCTACCATGAACATCAACTTTGACGTAAAAACACAGCCGGGCAAGATAATCTGCACGCTGAAAGATATATCCAAGAAGTTCGGAGAGCAAACCATCTTCGATCATGCCAATGCCGAGATCAACCGTGGCGATAAGATAGCCCTGATAGGCGCCAACGGTAAGGGTAAGTCTACCTTGCTCAGGATTATTGCCGATCGCGAGACCTTTGACGGTGAACGCAAATGGGGGCACAATGTAGAGGAGAGTTTCTACGCTCAGCACCAGCTGGAAGCGCTGAATATAGAACACGAGATACTGGAAGAGATGAGCCTGGCAGGTACGGGCAAGAACGAACTGGAGCTAAGGCAATTGTTAGGTTGCTTCCTGTTCAGCGGCGATGATGTCTTCAAGAAGATAAAGGTACTATCCGGAGGTGAAAAGGCGAGGGTAGCGCTGGCCAAGACCATTGCGATGAAAGGTAACTTCCTGATGCTGGATGAACCGACCAACCACCTGGATATGCAGAGTGTGGAAATGCTTATTGAGGCATTGAACAAATACCAGGGTACATTCATCCTTGTTTCGCACGACAGGTATTTTATCAGTAAAACAGCTAATAAGATATGGGTCATCGAAGACGGTATGGTACGCGAATTTGATGGTACTTATGATGAGTGGACGGTATACGAGGAGGAGAGGGCACGCCGCAAGACAGCCAAACCTGCTCCGGAACCGGTAGTTGAAAAGAAACCGGAACCTAAAAAGCAGACCCCTGTGCAAAATTCAGAACTGAAAAAGCTGCAAAAGGAGTTTCAGAATAAACAACGCACCTTCCAGAAACTGGAAGAGCAGATCAATAAGCTGAACGAAGAAAAGGTGAAACTGGAAGCCCAACTGGCCGACCCTGAGTTCTATGCGGATAAAGACAAGTTCATGAAGGTAGATGAGGCCTACCGCAACCTGAATACCCAACTGGAAACCTTGACCAGGGGCTACGACAAAGCTTTTGAAGAGATGCTGGAGTATGAAGAAAAGCTGGGTTAACCCCGGATTAAAAATTAACAGAAAGGTAATAGGGGTTGACATCAGTAAGCAGGTTTTTTAACTTTATAAAAATTTGCCTTATGAAAAACATATTACTCTTTTGTTCGATTCTGTTTTGTTCGCAGGCGCTCTTTGCTCAGAATGCTACTTATCGGTATGAGTTTAATAATAAACTCGATGAGATATATTACAAGGCCCCGGCCCTCGCTCCGCAATGTACCGGAGCTTATAGCTGGGATGCATTGAATATAGGTATCTCACACAACGTATATAATTTTGATAAAGGTTGTGGTCTTGTATTCATTGATTCTGCCGGGTTCCTGGCTTCCGGTTCCTATACTATAGAGCTGTATTTCAAGCTGGATTCAATAAAGGGGTATAAGAAGATCATAGACTTTGACAGCATGCATAAAGACCCGGGGATGTACAACCAGAACGGAAAGCTGGTGATGTACAGTAAATTCACCTCTACGGACAGCTTTTTTGCGAATGGTAAATACCAATATGTGGCAGTTACCCGCAATGCAGGTTCTAAGAATGTCACACTGTATTATAACGACACGCTTGCGGGGTCGCTCAACGATAACTCCGATCAGTATGTAATGGATTCCAATAAGGTGCTCATATTCTTCCGCGACGACAATGGAACCAACAATGAACAGACAAGTGGTGCGGTGGCTATGATACACATATCCAATTATGAAATGGATGCCTCTACGCTGAACAGTCATTATACGAATCTGGCTTCAACGTTGTCTGTAAATAAAGTGCAGGAGTCAGCGGATAAAATACAGGTCTATCCCAATCCGGCAGGGAATGTGGTACATGTCGTATCAGTACAACCTTGCAGTTACATATTGTATGATGTAACCGGAAGGGCTATCAAAACAGGTAGTATCAGCACCGGGGATAATACGGTTGATATACATCAGTCTCCGGCCGGGTTATATATGCTCAGGTTGACAGATAGTGATTACGGCACTAAGGTGTTCCGGGTACTGAAGCAATAATGGATGTAACTAATTCACTGGCAGGCTGGTATAAGATACGGTTTTATTGTACTTTTATCAGCCTGTATTAATTATTACTCACCAATAATAGTAAGCATATGCCTTCATTTGATATAGCAAGTAAAGTAGATCTGCAAACTTTGGATAACGCTATAAACGTAGCCCAAAAGGAGATATCCACCCGTTACGATTTTAAGGGTTCGCATATCGACGTTGAATTGAATAAGAAAGATATGGTCATCAACCTGGAGGTAGAAAATGAGATGCAACTTGGTCAGGTTGAGGATATAATCATCACCAAGGCTATGCGCCAGGGGTTGGAAGCAAACAGTTTCGACAGATCGAAAACTCATGCGGCTTCCGGCAAATACATCCGCAAGACCGTACCTGTGAAAAATGGCATCGACCGCGATATGGCTAAAAAGATAGTGAAACTGATAAAAGACAGCGGCTCAAAAGTTCAGCCTGCCATACAGGATGATACCATCAGGGTTACAGGTAAAAAGATAGATGACTTACAGGATGTAATACAGATGCTACGCGGCGCTAACCTGGATATTCCATTGCAGTTCGTGAATATGAAGTAGGTTAAAACCTGCTATTGTTCTCAACGAGCTTAGGTTGTACTTTGTCTTTGTCTGAGACAATTGCATCTGCAAGATCTATTTTCCAGTCTATATTCAGTTCAGGGTCTGCATAATATACTCCGCCCTCATCTTCCTTGCTGTAAAAGTCGTCACATTTGTAGAAGACTTCTGCTGTGGGTGTCAATACCGAGTAGCCATGTGCAAATCCTCTAGGCACCAGGAATTGCCTTTTATTTTCAGCAGATAATTCAATACCATACCAACGTCCGTAAGTATCGCTGTCTTTGCGCAGGTCTACGACCACATCCCATATTGCACCTTCCAGCGCGCGTATCAGTTTTGTCTGTGCGTGTGGTGCATTCTGGTAATGCAGCCCGCGCAGTACATTGATAGTAGATCTTGCCTGGTTGTCCTGAACAAAATTGATATCCAGTCCTGTAGCTTGTTTGAAAGTGTTACTGTTAAAGCTTTCAAAGAAATATCCCCTGTCGTCATTGAACACCCTGGGTTCAATGATCAGCAGTCCTTTTATGGGAGTCTCAATAACGTTCATTAGTTGCGCAGTTGTTCTACTATTTCAATAAAGTTGGTAGTAATAAAGTTCAATTCTTCTTCCGTCAGTTCTGTATGTATCGGCAGCGAAATTACACATTCCTGCAACATATCTGTTACTGGTAATACATAGTCTGCTCCGCCAAACTCCTTTAGCATGTTTTGCTTATGGCAGGGCACAGGGTAATATATCATTGATGGGATATTACGTTCTGCCAGGGCAGTGTGTACAGCATCCCTGCTTACATTGTTCAGTTTCAAAGTGTACTGGTGAAACACGTGATGACTGTAAGGAGCCCTGAATGGGGTCGTTATATTCTCATGCCCCGCAAAAGCATTATCATAGTAGTCAGCAGCGGCGCGGCGGGCATCGCAGTACTCATCCAGCTTAGGTAGTTTTATCCTTAACACGGCAGCCTGTATGCTGTCCAGTCGACTGTTGCAACCTACCATTTCGTGGTAGTAGCGAACTTTCTGGCCGTGGTTAGCTATCATTTGCAGCTTTTCAGCCAGGGTGTCATCATTGGTGAACATGGCACCACCGTCACCATAGCAACCCAGGTTTTTTGATGGGAAGAAAGATGTACAGCCTATTGTACCCATGCTGCCTGTTTTAACAGTTTGGCCATCAGAAAAGGTATAATTGCCGCCAATAGCCTGCGCAGTATCTTCTATTACAGGGATGTTATGTTCAGATGCCAGTGCCAGCAACGGCTCCATATGTGCCGTCTGTCCATAAAGGTGAACCGGAACGATAGCCCTGGTAGCAGGAGTTATGGCATTTTTTACTGATTCCAGGTTCATAGTGAATGTGTCGGCATCTACGTCCACGAAAACGGGCTTAAGTCTTAATAGCGCCATTACCTCTACAGTAGCTATATATGTGAAGGATGGGGTGATCACTTCATCTCCGGGTTTAAGGCCCAATGCCATTAATGCGATCTGTAAGGCATCTGTACCATTTGCGCATGGAATAACATGTTTTACCCCCAGGTATTCAGCCAGTTCTCCTGCAAACAGTTTTACGTCAGCGCCACCGATAAAGGCAGTATTGTCTATTACATTTTGCATGGCAGCATCTACTTGCGGCTTTATCTTCTCGTATTGACGCTTCAGGTCAACCATCTGCAGTTTATGCATAATCAGTTTTTAACGGTTGCAAACCTACACCTTAGGATTTATTCGTCAAAATATTACTATATAGTTTATGTCGTTTTTATGACCGTTGTAACAATGTTCTACCATGCATTTGCATTATCTTCACCAATTCAAAGTATATACATGACATGCACAGGTTGTTGATCGTAATATTTGTATTGTCGGGTTTGCACGCCATGGGCCAGGATGGGCTGTTTGGTACCGTGAAGAAGGAGGCTCGCAAAGGCTTTATTATTGGAGTGAACGGTGATATTGATTTTCCAGGTGCTGATATGGCCAAACGCTACGGAACCAGTTATAGGGTAGGCGGGCAGGTTTTATACAAAACCAAGTCTAATTGGGTTATTGGTCCGAAGTATGACTACATGTTTGGCACCAACCTCAGGATAGATTCCCTGATGATCAATATTATGGATCAATATGGATCATTTATCAGCAGTACTGGCGAGCGAACAGGTGTTACAATATATGAACGGGGGTATATGGTCGGGTTGCAGGGAGGAAGGATATTTAATATAGACAAACACAATAGTGATAATGGCATCATGTTGCTCACTACGTTGGGTTTCATGGAACATAAGGTATTGATACGTGACAGGGATGATATTATCGTACCATTGAAGGGCGACTATAAAAAAGGGTATGACCGGCTTACAAACGGGTGGATGCTGGAACAGTATATAGGTTATACTTATTTTGCGAATAACAATTTGCTGAACTTTCATATCGGGTTGAATGTGGCAGCAGGGTTTACAAAAGGGCGCAGGGATTTTTTATATGATGTTAGAAGAACTGATAATGCAGCCCGTGTTGACCTGCTATTTGGTATCAGGGCCGGATGGTATATCCCGATTTTCAAACGTAAGTCTGAGGAGTTCTTTTTTGAATAATTATGTCTGTTGTAATATACTGGTTAGCAATACGTATGTATGCTTTAGGGGTAAGAGTGGCATCGCTGTTCAATCCTAAAGCCAGGATATTTATACGTGGACGCAGGGATCTGTTGCGTGACATCCGCTACAGCCTGTTTGAGGAAGAACGCCCCAGGATATGGATACATTGCGCTTCGTTGGGGGAATTTGAACAGGGGAGACCACTTATCGAGAAATTACGCGTAAAGTACCCTACACATGCTATTGTGCTTACTTTTTTTTCGCCATCAGGATATGAGGTAAGGAAGGCATACCCGGGGGCTGATTATGTATTCTATCTACCTTTAGACAGCATGTATAATGCACATCATTTTGTCAAGACAGTTAATCCTTCCCTGGCGCTGTTTGTAAAATATGAACTCTGGTATTTTTACCTGATGCGCCTTGAGGAGATGGATATACCTGTATTATTGGTGTCGGCAATTTTCAGGAAAAGCCAACCTTACTTTCAGTGGTATGGTAATCTGCACAGAAAAATGCTGAAGGTATTCACTCATATCTTTGTACAGGATGCAGTTTCCGTGCAAATGTTGCAGGAGATAGGAGTAAAAGATGTCAGTATTGGTGGCGATACCCGTTTTGATAGGGTTGCAGATGCCGTTAGTCATACCTATGACCTTGATGACATGGTAGAATTTTGCAAAGACCATAAAGTAATTGTTGCAGGTAGTACATGGAAGGAAGACGAAGTACTCCTGAAGGAGGTATTTGATAAGCTACCTTCTAAATGGAAATTAGTTGTTGTGCCACACGAAACCAATATCGCTCATATGAAAGACCTTATGGAACTGCACGAAGGAGATGCGGTATTGTGGTCAAGATTCAAAATTGATTATTACGATCAGAAAGTATTGCTCATAGACAGCATAGGGCTATTGCTGAGGTTGTATCAATTTGCAGATATTGCATATGTAGGCGGAGGTTTTAATAAAAGCGGTATACATAACCTTCTGGAGCCGGCGGTATACGGTAAACCTGTGTTCCACGGACCTGTTTACCATAAATTTAAAGAGGCAAACGATCTTTTACAGATGGGGGCTTCTGTAGTTGTAAGTAAACCAGATACGATGCTGAACAATATTCTGCAATGGGAAACAGACAGGATAGGTTATAATGCCGCATGTATCGCGGCTAAGAAATATGTAAGGAGCAACACCGGGGCAACCCATAAGATACTTAATTACATAGAGGGAAAGAACTTACTCAGAAGTTCATAAAAAGAAACAGTTGTTTCGTTCTCCGGGTCCCATTTATACTTTTTTGCCAGTTCTTTATTCACCCACTCAATGGCCTGGTTTGAACGGGTGAATGTATTAATTGTTTTAATGGCGTCATCGTAAGCCGACCTGTCGTCGGCAAAGAGTTCAGTTATGAACAGGTATTTGTCGTTGATGCCTATCATCGTACGAATGTCAAAAGCAGGTACCTCTGCATACTGCATTGTATCATCAATCTTTGGCTCCGTACCTGGTGTCGTTTGTGATGAAGGTGCAGAAGGTTCTTCTGTTTTCGGTAAAGGAATATTGGGTTGAATAGCAGGAGTTGTCTTTTTTATCTCCAGCAGATCGGCATAAAGCACCCGGGTATAGTCCAGCATCAGGTCAATATCAATAGCACTGAGATTATTTCCCTGTTCGGATAGCTCCTTTAGCTTTTGCAGCAATATAGGTATTCGTTGTTGCATAAACTGTGACTGTCTGTCAAAAAAGTAGCAGGTCTGTGAATAATAATCCACAGACCCGGTTATTTATTATTTATCATTGTCTTTATTTTTGGCCATACGGTCCCTTACTTTTTTTATACCAAGGCCTGCTCCCGCCACAGCCAGGAAACTTAATCCTCCGTCAAGAGGGATATCATTGTCATTTTGGTCGTCATCATCATCACCCCAATGATGCTCATCGTCTCCTCGGTCGTCATCGTCTCCGTTGTACCAGTTGTGCACATCCTTGTCAAAACCAGGTCCGCCTGCGTATACATTTTTTATTCCTGTCAGCAACATAATAGCTACCAACAACAGCAACATTTGATCAATACGTTTCATATTCTGAATAGTATTTGGTTTCAAAAAATTATTGTTGTTTCACCAACTTTTCTGTTAACCTTATTCCTTTTGCGTTTAATGCAACTATATAAATTCCGTTGTTAAGTTCAGCAACAGGCACTATCAGTTTTCCTGAAACAGTATTTACCTGCTGTTTGAATACTACTTTTCCTGTGATGTCTGTTATACTTATTGTCCCAGTGCCGTCAATTCCTGCAAATGATACACTGACAGCATTGGTTGCAGGGTTGGGTGATAATTGCAGTTTAGCGGTCTGAAGCGTGTTAATATCATGTATGCCAGTAAACGTATCCACCATATTGATAGAGAACCTGTCATCACCAAAACTGCCCGGCTTGGTCATGTCAACGCTAAAAGTATATTGATAACCTTCACTCAAAAGTTCAGTTTTATTAGTGTATTTATCGTGCAGGTATAAAACAGTATTTTTAGGTACACGATACCTTGGTACTTTAATAGATAAATTCATATCCTCATAAGCAGCCAGCCCTAGTGGTATGGTTTTGCCATCTTCAAATGGTCTCACATCAATAGATATCCTGGTAGAGTCATCCATTAATGTATAGAAATCAAGATCGGGGTTGTAGAACTTGATCATGTCAGAGTCATCCTGCCTAGCATTGGCAGAAGAATCAAAAGCAATGATCAACCTGTCCCAGAAGATGTTACTGCTTTCTATATTCATTTCTACCGTATAACCCTGGGGCGTCTCTTCTATCGGGTCTGCAGTAGTTTTAAACAATGCATCTGGCGAACTGCTTACCTTATCAGACTCCTGGAAATAGAAAGTGCCAGAACTGCCACTTGTAACCTCAGCCACAAATGCACCACATGCAGGTAGAATATAGCTGGAAGAGAACTGGTAGGAGGTATATCCACCAAAAGTACCCTGGTGTGGATCCCATACACAGAAGTTGGATCCTATATTGTTAGACCTGCTCACGTTTGAAAGATCTACCTGGCTGGGGTAGGGATTGCCACAAATAACAAACTCAGAGTTGTTCCCTTTTGATAGTGTTATTGTTTTGTCTCCCTGGTTCACCGGGCCCGTCATGTCCAGTGTTACAGCATTAGGTGTGTAAGAACCTTGTGTTAGTCCCTGGCCTTTAGAACCTCTCATCATAATTCGTGCCATCATATAGGGTGCCCAGCTATTGGTATATGCAGATGTGAAATCTTTCCATCCGGGGTTATTGCCAGCCGTACTTGTGTCTGCCGTTGTTACATCAAACCAGAATGCAGAGGGTGAGTTAACCTGTACTTGCGTAAAGCCATTTGATGTGCCTCCCTGTCCTGTAATGTCAATATCATCTGTTAGCTGAGATAAGGGTATTGAAGAACTGAAAGGGTGCGCCATGAAGCGGTATGCCCTTTGACCTCCCGGTATATATCGTTCAATAACAACATTGCCACTGATATAACTACCACTTGAACTGCCGTTTTTTATCTGGGCTGTATTGCTGCTTGTACTTCTTAATATAAACTTGCCATTTGTGGTTAAAGTACCACTGCTCGGATAGTAGATGTCAGTAACCGCAACAGAATCGTTTAATGTACATCCTGAGCTATTGTACAACCTGAATTCATCGAACTCCAATGTGCTTGTTGAAGATATGGTCTGTGCTGAAGATCCCCTCATTTCAATTCTTCCGGACGGGACATTGAAAGTGCCGCTGTTTGCGATGTCGCCATATACCCTCAGTTTCGCAGTACTGTAGTTTAAGGTAAATGATGCACCACTTTGTACCGTTATATCAGCACAATAGATTGTGGTAGAGGTATTGACATTCGGATATCTGCTTTTGCCGGAAGGTATCAACACATCGTCGCCGGATGTTGGAACGGCATTTGTAGACCAGTTAGATGATGTATTCCAGTCTGTACTGGTTGAGCCTGTCCATGTAATACCGCCGAAATTGCTGCCTGAACCTGAATACTTCATTACTGTAGCTTTTTGGCTGACTGCATTGTCTTTATAGCCTACATACAATATGCCATTATCATCAATAGCAAGCGAAGTATAGTCTACTGTATTTGAAGTAAAACCTGCAGAGCCGACATTGGTCCAGCTACCATTATCATATTTCATAACAGATGCCTTCTGGTTGTTGTTATTATCCCTATATGCAACGTAAGGGATATTAGTATTCTGGTCAATGGCAAGGTCGGGTGTGCCAACACCATTAGGCGTAAAACCTGCTGAACCTACACTGCTCCAGGAACTGTTGTTATATTTTCTTACTGTGATCTTGCTGCTATTATTCCAGTCAATATAGGAAATATATGGAACGTCATTGGCATCTGAGGCGATGGTGACATCAGAGCAACCACTGCTGGATATTGTTCCTGTTGAAGCCCAACCATTACTTGTCCACTCCACCATTCTCGGGTTGTTATTGTTATCCCTGTATGCCATGTATCCATAGCCAGAAGGAGTGACAACTAAAGAAGTATAAGAAACGGACGTAGAGGTAAACCCGGCTCCTCCCAGGTAATACCAGTTACCATTGTAATAATATAAAATACTTGCTTTGCCACTTTGGTTATTGTCCTTAAAAGCAATGTACACTTTGCCAGTTTGCGGTGAAACAGAAGCAGAAATGTAATCAGCGGAACTACTGCTGACACCCGTACCTAATGTACTCCAACTGCTACCATTGTACATTTTAACACTCAACTTACCATTCGACCCCCAGTCTTTATAGGCTACGTAGATATAATTGTTATTCTGGTCGATAGCCATGGATATATAATCGACTGAGCTGCCGGAAATTGCGGTGCCTATACTACTCCAGCTACTACCGGTCCATTTTCTGACACTCAATTTGTCGCCATTGGCGTTGTCTTTAAATGCTATGTACGGAACATCATACTTGTCAATAGCCATTTCTGTATTGTTGGCTACAGAACTTGTAAAGCCTGCTGTGCCTACAATAGACCATTGCGATATGGTGGGATTAATTATGGCAAATGATGCCAGCAGGACAAGGATGAATTTATAGAGATTGTTCATTTGCGTATTGTTGTTTAACTGATTGATTATCTATTCTTTATATTTAAATTTGGGCATGTATTTCAAAATTATACTGCACGTAAATGGTCGTAGTTCATTTTGTTAATGGTTAACAACTCATTAACATGAACCAACATACTATTTCCTCGCCGGAGACAGCTGTTATTTACATATCCAATAAACACGGGAGGTATTTTTTAGCATCTGTATATAGCTGAAATTGTTGCTATATAACTATTCTTCCTCTTGTATGTATGCTATAAAATGTAATCCTCTCAACCCTTGCAACAAATATACAGTGCTGCATACTCATATGAGAATTTGCTAAATTGTAAAATATCCACATTTTGTGGATTTTGTGTGGATTACTTATCTTCCTTTTTGAGCAATAAGGGACAACATATAAATGAGTATAAGCGGCAAGGGGCTTGAAAACAGGTAGCGCACCGTTGTTACCCAATCCAGGAACTCTGCACCCATAAGTGAGGTCATGTTCTTTAGCAGGCCAATGATGAGGATGAAGCATATTACCGCACTGTAAGACCAGACCCAGATCTTTTTCAACCATTGCATCGGGTGTTTATTCCAGGCCCAATAACCTATCGGGAAAACAGCAACAAGTATGACCAGGTGTCCGGCCTGTCTGATATATGGTGCTATCTCGCGAACAGCATAACCTTCTCCGAAGAACTGGTAATCTATATAGCAGATAAGCGTGATTAGCACCAGCGCTATTCTGAATTTATTTCTTTGTTCCATCGCTTTTCGGTTTTTTTATGTACAATACCCACCCGAAAAAGACCACCAGGTAAATGGCTATCTTGAATACATAATGGTGCGCAAACTCTGTCATGGAATGGCTTTGATTGTACATTACTGCCAACAACGCTGCGCGTATGATATTCAGTACGTAGATAATGATCGTGCCTGCTATGCCAAACGTCAACATCCTTTTCGTTTTTGTCGGCAGGCATATGATAAAGCCAAGATAGAGTGCTATAAGCTCCAGGCCATTGCATTGGCGGGCAATGCTTACCGCCTTTTCTCCATTCAGCATGATATAGCTTCTGTAGGGCACAACATCGTTATAGAATAGAGACAGTAATTTAACTGCACCATATTGCACCGCTACAGTCAATTGGTGGTCGGGGAAGCCTAGTGGCCTAAGTACAAAATTGTAACCAAGTTCCCAGATGATGACCGCTATTGTTGCCCTTAAGAGAAATGGCCTGACACTGGCAGGGATTGCGTCCTTTATCTTATCGAATATGCCCATGGTGTACAAAGCTAATAATGTTTACTTATAATCAGTCAATATCCATTTATGATGTGTAAATGGCAGCCATGGCTCTGCAGCGAGGTCTACGGATGAATCTACAAGAAGCCTTTGTGGCCGGCCGTTCAATGAGCAAAGCACTTTTGCTTTTACTGTAACATCATAACCTCTATTAGCATATTCTTTTTCCAGGTACTGTGCGAACTGCCATATGAAATCCGGTCGAGTAGCTACATTACGGCTCTGGTATTTCAGCACTACATCCTGTGGTTGTATTACCCAGGAAGAATCCGAATGTTTGTCTCTGACCATGAATATTGCGCTACCGCGTTTGCTACGCAGCATCATGCGCCAGGACATGCGGTGCCCTTCTTCTGTAAACACAACATCTCCCTTATACAGGTGATGCCTGAGCGGCGTGAGTATCTGCCAGGCGATGAACAGGCAGAGGCCCCATGTTATCCATGTTTGTTTTTTTAAACTGAAGGCAGGGTAGGAGAATGAGTTCTTTATTATGCCCACTGTATTGTCGAATGTAGCGCCTGGGAAGAAGAACACATTCAGGCTCATAGCCAGGTAGGGGAATACGCCTATGCCAAATACTATCTTATTGAACTGGTGGAATATGAGCATTGCAATTACAGCCAGTACACGTGTTCGTTTCCAGAGTAGTGCAGGCACTATCAGCAGGTCGAACAGGATGCCGCTGTAGGCAATGAAGTACATGAACGATTCACTACTGAACAGAAAGCCCAGCCTCGGATCGGAGGCTCTTTTTTTGAACCATATTTTCATAGGCATGGCATGTAGCCAGTCAGGGTACCATTTGGCAATGGACGCGTAGGTATATACAATAGCTATCTGTATGATGAATATTGACAAGCACCAGCGCGCGCATTGGTTGGTGCCTTTTACCCACCCGAACATGACATCCAGCGAAGCCCTGCGCCCGGCAGGTACTATCACCATCAGCCAGCATATGAGCACCATCAGGTAATAGTGGTTGTTGTAGTGTCCTTTTTGGGAGAAGTATATCACGGTCCACATGAGGGCGAGAACAACTGAGCTATAACGATAGAACAGTCCCAGTATGACCATGGCAGATACCAGACACGCTACTACATAGTAGATATACATACCCGGGCCTTGTAATGCCTGCAGGAACTCGAAACCGATGAAGGTAAACCGGAAAGGAGCCCTGACAAAAACTTCTGTTACCCAACCGGAGTTCAGGGCTACCGCAAACTCCATGAACATGATACACCCGAAGAGTATACGGAAAACGATGAGCGGGCTATTGTTTACCTGAGTAAACCAATAGTTACGAAGTTTTGATATGGCTCCTGTTTGTGGCATGTGATAAGGCTAAGATATTATTTCAGGTCATACTATGCAACGATATAAGTTATCATACCATTTCTTTCAGTTTGCTGATGACAATGTCTACCTCTTCCCTGGTATTATGGTGTGAGAAGGAGAATCTTATCGGCACCATGTTGTCGCTTTCTATACTATACAACGCACGTATCACATGGCTTACAGCGCTGGCGCCGCTGCTGCAGGCGCTGCCGCCGCTTACGCATATACCTGCCATGTCCAGGTTGAAAAGCAACATGTCTGACCTGTCAGTTTTCGGGAATGAGACATTGAGTACCGTATATAAGCAACGTCCGTTTGTATCTCCGTTGAACAGGATGGCAGGAAAGTTAGCTGTCAATTGATCGGCCATATACGTTTTTACGTCCTGTATATGGGTGCTGAATTTTTCGTAGTTGTCCATTGCCTTTTCCAGGGCTTTGGCATAGCCTATGATGCCGTACAGGTTCTCAGTACCGGCACGCATATTGCGTTCCTGTGCACCCCCGTATATCATCGGGTTGATCCTGATGTTATCATCTATATATAATATACCCACACCTTTGGGGCCATGGAACTTATGACCCGCTGAACTGGCAAAGTGCACTTTTAGTTCTTTCAGGTTGAGTGGGTAGTGGCCGATTGTCTGTACCATGTCGCAATGGAAGAGAGCGTTGTATTTTTCGCATAGTTCGCCAACGGCTTTTACATCCAGCAGGTTGCCTATCTCGTTGTTGGCATGCATCAGTGTTACGAGTGTCTTTTCTTCACTATCTGCCAGCAGTTTTTCCAGGTCGCCGAGGTCTATATGCCCGTTGTCGGTGAGTGCAACAAGGCTGAGTTTTACCTGTCCTATTTTTTCCAGGTGTTCTGCGGTGTGCAGGGTAGCGTGGTGCTCGATAGCAGAGGTGATGATATGTGTACAACCCAGGTCGCTGACCGCTCGGTTGAGGGCCGTATTGCTGCTTTCTGTACCTCCTGAGGTGAAGAATATCTCGCCGGGTGCACAGCTCAGAGTTTTGGCTACCGTCTTTCGTGCTGTTTCTATGCCCAATTTTGTTTCTCTGCCATATGAATATATAGAAGATGGATTACCGAACTTACCGGTCAGGAAAGGCATCATTGCCTCCAGAACTTCCGGGTCCAGGCTGGTTGTAGCAGCATTATCGAAATATATAGTAGCCATATTGATATTTTGAAGGTGCAAAGGTAAAGAAAATCAAGCTACAGGACGGTTTGTATCGTCTGTGTTGTCTATGTCGTCCGCGGTCAACGGCTGTTTTTAAAAAATAAATACATCTACAGTTGTAAAACAAAGGTCATCACTTGTCAAAATGCCTTAATACATAGTGAGGGTTAATGTAGGTTTGTCATAAACAAATCAATCAGTATATGAAGAACACACTACTTTGTATTTTATTCGTGCTTGGTGTAACAGCTAATGTCTACAGCCAATGCGCAGCCCCTGTAAATCTGCAGGCGAGTTATGCCAATAATGTTACCTCGTTCACCTGGAATGCCGTGAACGGTGCCACCGGTTATGTATTGGAAGCCAAACAGAGTTCATATCCATGGGCTTATCCGGAAGTGATAGATACGGTGACCACAAACAGTCATTCGCTGACAGGCATTATGCACAGCCTTTCGTTTGATTGGCGGGTGAAAGCTATATGCCTGAATGGAGTAAGCAGTTATACAACAGCAAGCTATGTAGTACCATGCCCGGTACCTTCAGGATTGAATGCCGGCAATGTAACCATGACCGGCGCAACGTTGAACTGGACACCTGCTGCTGGCTATAATACTTATGTGTCAGATTTTGTTGTGGCTTACAGGGCGCAGGGCAGCATTACCTGGATATCCCTTGGCCATACCAGTGCAAGCAGCAAAACAGTAAGTAACTTGCAGGCTAATACCACTTACGAATGGTGTGTAAACCAGACCTGTCCGTATTTTAACAGTGCACCTGTCATTTCCACTTTTACAACAGCGGGCTGTAACAGTGCAGGTAATAATACCCGTGACTGGATATCGCTTTTCAAATTGGGTAGCATCAGCCGCACCAGCAACGCAGAGAACGGCGGATATGTACAGACCAATATGAATACCAGCCTTGCAGCAGGCAGCAGCAGGAACAGCGCCCAGATACGAGCCGGCAACAGCGGAGCATTCAATAACAAACAATTCAAGATATACATAGACTATAATGACAATAGCATATACGAAGAGACAGAAGTAGCTTACGGTCCTGCGGCAGCTAATAACACAAAAACCATCAAATTCAAGGTGGCGATACCTAACAATGCAAGATCGGGCACACACGGCATGCGCGTTATCATGGCAAGGAATGGGGTGAGCATTACGGGCTGTATGAGTGGTTTTTACGGTGAAACAGAAGACTACAGCGTAACCATAACAGGCGGCAGCAACAAGGCCCTTGCTATAACCAATGAGATTGCAGAAGATAAAAAGCTCATAGTATATCCTAACCCTGTTGCCGACAACCTGAATATTGACATGACCGAAGGTGTTGTTGTGATTGCGGTATATGATATGATGGGCAAACAGGTGTTTCAACAACAAACTAAAGAAAACAAACTACAGGTAAATGTGGCAGGATGGCCCGCTACTCAGTACGTACTTATAGCCACCTATGAGGATGGCCACAAAGAACAGGCACGTTTCGTTAAGTATTAGTAGCTCATATCCCTGTCAATTTTGGAATATGCAAGAGCCGCCTTATGGGCGGCTTCTGCTATTTCGTAAAGGGGCTAGTGCAGAATACCCCTGCGGAACTTAAAACTATGATTGTTTTGATAGAATGAGGATTATGATTGTCCATACTTGCCCTCGTTTCAATATGATGACCAGTATGTGGGTCGATTAGACCAGCGTGGCCTATTTGTTGAATGCCGTTCAATATATGCCTATAATAAATTGTAAAACCCCCATGCTAGTTCTCTATGCATGGCGAACCATTCAAATAGTTCGTAATCCCTTCTTCCTCGAATGTTCAATATAATCCCTATTTGAAATTCTCTTCTCAGCCGTTCGTTTTTTATTTTTTGTGGGATGCTTTTTGTTAATTCTCTGAAGAATAATTCACTTTCAACATCTGTTTTGATAATAAATGCATTAGTATTTACTCCATTTTCAATTGTTTCTATCATGTAACAGTAGAAGCAATATATTGACCTTGACGTGTTGCTTGTGTCAGCTTTTGTATTCCTGTAATTTTTTAACTGTTGCTTAAGCTTATCATATAACAGGTCGTCGACCCAAAATTGAATAGAGTAGTCTCTGGTTAATTTCAGCGTATCTCCTTCTTTCGATATATACAGGTTCCACATTGGACTATCACTATTGCCAATATGTACAAATTGAATATAGCTTTGATCCTCAACCTTTTGTGCAAACGAAGTAAGATGCAATAGTGATAATATAGCTATTAAGGTAATTGTGACTTTCATTTATGAAAAGTTGCAGCATAAAGATCATTGATTAATCTGTGAAATTGTAAAACGACAAACAGAAATTACATTACTGTGGTTGTTAGTTCATTAATTATTATTAATTAAGTCTTCTAAAATAAATTTGTTAGATTAGTCTAAAAATGTATTTTTGCTGATAGAAAAGCAGAAATGAGGTTTTTATTTGTATTGATATTATTGTTTATAGCTACCCGGGGTGAGGCGCAAATGCAACTAAAAGGCATGGTATATGATGCCCGCAGCAACCAGCCCGTGCCTTACGGTACCGTGATGGTGCCGGGTGCCAATGTTGGCACGGGTACGGACGAACTGGGACGTTTTGAACTGAACATACCTGCGGGAGTGAAGCGCATAGTGGTAAGCTATGTAGGCTATAAAGCAGATACCGTATTGCTGAAAGCAGGGAAAACGAACTACACCATTGGGCTGAAGCCTGAGGGCGCCGCGATGGACGAAGTGGTGATCACAGGGACCATGAAAGAGATGAGCCGTATGGACAGCCCGATACCCGTGGAGATATTTACCCCTGCATTTTTTAAAAAGAACCCGACACCCAGCCTGTTTGACGCATTGGGTATCATCAACGGGGTGCAACCGCAACTGAACTGTAACGTGTGCAATACGGGGGACATACACATCAATGGTATGGAGGGCCCCTATACCATGATACTGATTGATGGTATGCCGATAGTGAGCGGCCTGGCCACCGTTTACGGGCTGAGCGGCATACCTAATAGTATTGTTGACAGGATAGAAGTAGTAAAAGGCCCTGCATCGTCGCTGTATGGCAGTGAGGCGATGGGGGGAGTGATCAATGTCATCACACGCAAACCGGATAAAGCTTCCTTGCTGAGTGTTGACCTGATGGGTACCTCGTGGCAGGAGTATAATATGGATGTGTCGGGGAAGTTGAGTATGGGCAAGCTGCAGAATATGACCGGGGTTAATTACTATAATTACAACAACCCGATAGATAAAAACGGGGATGGCTTTACTGATATGACTATCCAGAACAGGATATCCGTTTTCAACAAAATGAGCCTGGAACGGATGGAGGGCAGGGTGGCCTCACTGGCCGCCAGGTATGTGTATGAAGACCGATGGGGCGGACAGACCAACTGGAGTAGTGATTGGCGTGGCTCCGACAGTATTTACGGTGAAAGTATATATACTAAACGGTGGGAACTGATAGGTATGTATCAACTGCCGGTAAAAGAAAAGATCATCACGCAATACTCATTTAACAATCATGATCAAAATTCATATTATGGTAACATTCCTTATATGGCAAACCAGCAGGTGGCTTTTGTGCAGGCGTACTGGGACAAACAAATAGCCGACCGTCATAACCTGCTGCTGGGTTCTTCTTACCGTTATACGTTCTATAACGATAATACGCCTGCTACCGCAAACATTTATGGCGACGACCAGCCTGCCATAACACCTTTACCGGGTGCATATATTCAAGACGAATGGACCTTTGCGCATAAGCATAAATTACTTTTAGGCTACCGGTACGACTATGACAGGCACCATGGAAATATCCACTCGCCGAGGCTGGCGTATAAATGGTCGCCCAACAAGAACAATACCCTGCGTGCCAGCTTTGGTACCGGGTACAGGGTAGTGAACCTGTTTACAGAAGACCATGCCGCACTAACCGGTGCCAGGCAGGTAGTGATAGCAGAACAACTCAACCCCGAACGCTCTTACAACAGCAATCTGAACTATGTGTTGAAAGTGCCACTGCAAACTATGTATATTGGTATAGATGCAACGGCATTTTACTCCTACTTTACCAACAAGATAACCGGCGATTTCGATACAGACCCGAATAAGATCATTTACAAGAACCTGGACGGCTTTGCCGTGTCGCAGGGCGTGTCTGTCAATACAGATGTGGCTTTCAACGTGCCGTTCAAATTGAGTGTAGGCGCTACCTATATGGAAGTATATTTAAAAAAAGATGACGGTACGGGCAACCTGCAAAGGGTGCAGCAACTGCATGCGCCTAAATGGTCGGGCAATGTAATAGCCAGCTATACCTTTACCAAACAACTGCTGACGATAGATTTTACTACCAAATGGACCGGGCCAATGCGACTGCCTGTATTGCCGAATGATTATCGGCCACAATATTCGCCATTTTTTGCTATAGCCAATATACAGTTTACCAAACACATCAGTAAACAATTGGAAGTATATGGTGGAGTAAAGAACTTGTTCAATTTTGTACCCAAAGACCCTATTATGCGTCCTTTTGATCCTTTTGACAAGTATGTGGACGACCCGGTAAAAAACCCGCATGGTTATACTTTTGACCCTAGCTATAATTATTCATCTATGCAGGGCATCAGGGCATTTGCAGGGGTGCGGTGGACTTTGGGCAGATAAGGTTCTGAACAAAATGGAATGCTTTTTGTATATTAAGGGTAATATGCATTAATATATTATTGCTGATGTAATATTGTATTAAGTACATTTGATTATCCCTTAAGAGAACTGAATGAGGAAATATTCCGCCCTGCTGATATTGTGTATTTATTTGCCTTTTGCAGCTTTCGCACAAAAGGACAGCGTTTCTGTTGCGGCTGATTCTACGGCGCTGGCAGATTCATTGAAAAATGAAGTGCTGGTAGCCAATACCAAACTTTTACAGAAACTGGATTCTACCAAGACGGCGGACTCGCTGAGAAAAGCAGCATTAGAGGCAGAATTAAGCTCACTTAAAACCACCGACAACCTGAAGAAGCAGGAACTGCTGGCAGAGTTGCAACAGATAAAAACGGCAGAGCAGGAGCGGATAGCTGCGCAGAAAGCCAGGATAGATTCACTAAAACACTTTGTAGAAGGTTTCCCAGTGTCACCCTTTATGCTGGACACTTTGTTTTATGTATATGCCAAACTGGGACCGTTCACGCCCAGGGTCAGGGCGCATAATATAGATGTACGGATAAAAGAGATAGAGTCGGACATGTTCTATCACAGCGACTCAATAAAGATATTCACTTCAGAACAAACGATAGACCTTGTGTACCGTGATGGTATCATCCTGAGTATAACAGATGTTGACGCCCTGTGGATGGGAATGGACAAGGAAAAACTGGCGGCATTGTATAAACAAAAAATAGCCGACAGTATAAAAGAGTATCGTAAAGCCACCAGCCTGCAGACACTTTTGAAAGAAATAGGCCTGGCGGTAGTGGTCATCATAATAGTAGTGATACTGATAAGGTACCTGAACAAGGGGCATAAGTGGCTGGTTGGCAAAATAGTTGGCGCAAAGGGCACCTTTATCAAAGGCATTAAAATACGGGAGTATGAACTATTTACTGCAGACAGCGAAGTAAGGGCATTGCACCTCACGGCGAACGTCATCAGGTGGGTCATCATCTTCTTGCTGATATACCTGGCATTGCCGGTGCTGTTCAGCATCTTTCCGTGGACGAAGACCTTGTCGGGCACATTGTTCGGATATATACTGAGCCCGGTGAAGAAGATGTTGCTGGCCATGTGGAACTACCTGCCCAACCTGATCACGATCATTGTTATTATATTCATTTTCAGATACGTATTCAGAGGACTAAAATACCTGAAACACGAAGTGGAAAGAGGTGCGTTGAAACTGCCCGGGTTTTATGCAGACTGGGCAACACCTACCTACCAGATCATCAGGATATTAGTATTTGCTTTTATGGTGGTAGTGATATTCCCCTATCTGCCGGGTTCGGACTCGCCGATTTTCCAGGGTGTGTCTGTGTTCCTTGGTGTATTGTTCACATTTGGTTCTTCGGGATCACTATCCAATATAGTAGCAGGGCTTGTGCTCACTTATATGCGTGCTTACCGACTGGGAGACAGGGTGCAGATAGGCGACGTGACAGGGGATATCATAGAAAAGACCTTGCTGGTAACAAGGATACGTACCATCAAAAATGAAGAAATTACGATACCTAATGCAACTGTAATGAACAGCCATACCATCAACTATAGTACGGCTGCTGAAGATATAGGGTTGATAGTGCATACTACAGTTACCATTGGTTATGACGTGCCGTGGAAACACGTACATGAATTGCTGATAAATGCAGCAAATGAGAGCGACCATATATTAAAAGACCCCGCCCCGTTTGTGCTGCAAACCAGCCTGGACGATTTTTATGTGAGTTACCAGGTCAATGCCTATACCAAAGATCCGTCCAAACAGGCTGTAATATATTCATCGATACACCAACATATTCAGGATAAATTCAATGAAGCAGGCGTAGAGATCATGTCGCCGCATTACAGCACCTTGCGCGACGGCAACCAGACCACTATTCCCGCAGACTACCTGCCGCCTGACTATATTACCCCCTCTTTCAACGTGAAAAGTAATGGTAATAATGATAAATCATAATGTGTATATGCTTTGTCATTTATTTCAGACATTTGTGTACGGACAGAAACTTATTGAAAGATAGATGAGCCACCCCAAGAAGTTAAAGCAGTTAGCAGCCACCGCAATTTGTGGTAACGATATTACCTCCTCCTGTTTATATGTATCAGCACTCACTATAGTATATGCGGGGCAATATGCCTGGATATCGCTGCTGATAGTGGCGGGGGTATTATTTCTTTACAGGAAGATATATGGCGAGGTTGTAGGTGCGCTTCCACTGAACGGAGGAGCTTATAACGTACTGCTGAATACAACCAGCAAAAGTAATGCATCGGTAGCTGCCTGCCTGACCATACTGTCATATATGGCCACGGCGGTAATATCTGCCAGTGAGGCAATGCACTACCTGCACAGTATATTTCATTCAGTGCCTATAATACTGGCCACTATCGGTTTACTTACATTGTTCCTGTTGCTCACTATATCAGGTATCAGTGAGAGTGCTATTGTTGCGGTTATCATATTTATCGTACACTTGAGCTCTATGGCAATATTGCTGATAGCCGGCGGGTGGTTCGTATTCAATCATGGTATGGATATAGCCATGACTAACTTTAAGATGCCGGTAGAGGGCGGGGTAGCTACAGCATTATTTCTTGGTTTCAGCACGGCTATGTTAGGTATTTCAGGCTTTGAAAGTTCTGCCAACTTTGTAGAGGAGCAGGAGCCGGGTGTTTTCCCGAAAACCTTGCGCAATATGTGGGTAGCGGTTTCAGTTATCAATCCGCTGATGGCACTGATCGCAATCATGGTGCTGCCATTGGTTGAAGTGTCACAGAACCAGGAGGCATTATTGTCTCACCTTGGGCATACAGCGGGAGGTCCGTGGCTGGCTTCTCTAATTTCAATTGATGCAGTGTTGGTGTTGAGTGGTGCGGTGCTTACTTCTTATGTAGGTGTTGGCGGATTGATAAAACGTATGACATTGGACAGGGTATTGCCACAATTCCTTTTGAAAGAGAACCGCCGTGGCAGTTCACCGAGAATACTCATTGTATTCTTCCTGTTGTGCCTTTCTGTATTGCTGGTGACAAGGGGAGAGATAGGTCCCCTGGCAGGTGTATATACCATATCTTTCCTTATAGTTATGGTGTACTTTGGCTATGGTAACTTCCTGTTGAAAATAAAGAGGAGCCGCCTGCCCAGGCCTGAATATGCGGCACCATTTGTCGTGGCTATTGCGGTATTGTCGCTGATCGTTGCCTTGTATGGTAACATAAAAATGCACCCCGAATACTTAGTGGTGTTCCTGCAATATTTCGTGCCTGCTATTGTTATCATCATCCTGTTCCTGAGAAGAAACCAGATGTTGCAATACCTGCTCATTATTGCCAACAGTTTCTTCGATTCACTACAAAGGGTATCATTGATCAGTCGTTTCCACCTGAAAAAGGCTATACGCAAACTATCAGGCCAGGAGTTTGTGTATTTTACCAAAGGCGATGACATCTCTATCCTGAACAAGGTGATGATGTATGTGTCGGAAAATGAGATAACCCGTAAGCTAAAGATAGTAGCCGTGGTGAATGAGGAGCAGGAAGTAGCTCCGCAGTTCATGGTAGATTTTGAAGTACTGGACAGGGCTTATCCCGAGATAAAGATCGAATTCATCCAGATAAAGGGCGAATTCGGGCCGAAGATCATTGAGGAACTGAGCAAAAAGTGGAACATACCGCAGAACTTTATGTTCATCAGTTCACCAAGTGACAGGTTTACGCACAGGCTGGAAGACCTGGGGGGAGTTAGGCTTATTATATAGCAGATTCTTCCGTGCTTTGCAGGTAATCTACTTTGTCTTTTTTGAAGAACATCAGTCCTACCATCATCAGCAGGCTGGTGACCACTACAACATAGAATATGATACCTACTTTGAAGTTGGTGAGTTGTTTACTTACCGGTATATTGTAAAATAATAGTATGGTTACCAAACCACGCGGCATGAGGAAGAGCTCGGGGAACAGGTTTGCTTTCAGTATCACGCGCAGGTATATATAACGGGCTACCAGTAGTATCATTACGATAATAGTGCCTATGGTTATTACATCCGGTTCTATCAGTACCGCCAGGTTGATGGTATATCCAAACAGTATGAAGAAGAAAGTACGTACCAGGAATGATGTTTCGGCAGTGACGGTCTTCATCAATTCAAGTATCTTATCAATGTTTTCAGACGGGATGGCTTTCCTTAACGGTCCTCTTATGATCAATGAGCTGTTGTTGAGCAGGCTGCCGAATACCAGTATGATTATCAGGGCGGGGAGGTGTATCAGTTCGCCCGATGAATACACGATTGAAAGGATTGCGAATACCAGGAAGAATTTAAGTATGCCTTCAATTTTTGACAGCATATAGATCAGCATCAGTGATGCTATAGCTGATATGACAATCGCAAGACCGATACGTCCCACAAACAGCATGGTCGACTGGAAATTCATGACGTTGGTCATGATCATATAATTGAACACAAGGATGCCTATGATGTCGGAAAATGAGGCTTCATAGATGATGAATTCCTTTTTCATTTCGGGTAGGTGGCTGGTGCTGGGTATTACTATCGCACTGCTGATGATACTTAAGGGCACGGCGTAGATGAACGCTTTATCATAGGGCTCGTGCAACCAGTACACAATGAGGTACATTATAGCGATAGACGAAATGACGAAAATGGACAGGGCAGAAAAGAACGAGTTGCGTATCAGGTTTAATTTCTCTTTGTGTACCTCAAGATCGAGCGCGGCTTCTAGTATGATCATCACCAACCCTACAGCTCCTAATACCCTGACCAACGGCTCCACGTTTTGCTCTGTAAAGCCATACTGTTGCGTGAAGTATTTAATGCCGATACCGGTTGCAATAAGCAACAATACCGAAGGGATATTAGTCTTTTTACTGATGATGGTATAGAAATAGCTAAGTATTACTACACTACTCAACAGTATGACAATTATATGTGAGTTTAATTGCATGCTAAAACTTATATGTTATAAAACTTGTCGGGAGATGTAGTTGCCTGTACTATTTCAATAACAATGATATGTATCAAAATGTTGTGATTGATACAGGTAGGATAAAATTAGGTTATTTTTTAGTTACCACCACCCAGTCGTCCAATTTTACTGTGAATGGCATTTTACCGATAGTAACCACCGCTTTCTTGTCTTTAATTTCGGTGAGTATTCCCACCTGGTGGTTTACTTTGTTGCGAACGTAATTACCCACCTGTGGTTTGCCGCCAATCATTTTGTAATTTTTATCCGCCTTTTTGGCCATAGATGCATTGGCCTGTATCTGTTTCTTTTTGAATAATACCTTCTCTGCCGATTCAATTACTTCACTTTTATTCTCGCTTTTCTTCCAGTCCTGTATGATCTGCTTGAACTTGCGTTCCATGTCGCGGAGGTACTCCAGTTCTTCTTTCTTTACCGCATTTTGCAGTTTGATAGTTTGCTGTTGTTGTTTGAATTTCTCTCTATCTGTCTGCTCTTCGTATTGCTTCTTAGCCTGTTCCTGTTCTTTTATCAGTTTGTCCAGCTCTTTTTCCTTTTGTCCCAAACGCACTGCCTGCTGTTCTGTTTTCAACAACATTTTGTCCAGTTTGAAATGACCCCGCTCTGTTAGTTCTCGTGCACGCTCAATAATTTTAGGAGGTAGCCCGCTGCGCTGAGCAATGGCAAATGTGTATGAACTACCGGGTTTACCAATGGTCAGTTGATATAACGGTTCCAGTTTCTCTTCGTCAAAAGCCATAGCGCCATTTACAATGCCGGGTACCTTGCCTGCCATTACCTTCAGGTTCAGGTAGTGCGTAGTGATGATACCCAAAGCATGTTTGGCCGCCAGTTCTTCCACTATAGCTTCGGCAAACGAGCCACCCAGGTTGGGGTCGGAGCCGCTACCCAGTTCATCTATAAAGAACAGGGTCTTGCCATTGGCGTTGTTCATAAAGTATTTCATATCGCGCAGGTGTGCGCTATAGGTACTTAATTCATGCTCTATCGACTGAGTATCGCCGATGTGTATCATCAGTTGTTTGAAAACACCTATTTCCGAAGTACTGTCAACCGGCACCAGCAGGCCCGATTGTGCCATAAGCTGTATCAGACCCGCTGTTTTCATTGTGACAGTTTTTCCTCCTGCGTTGGGTCCGCTGATGATGAGTACCCTCTGGTGACGGTCCAGTTTGATATGCAGGGGGATTGTAGGTTTGTTATGTGCCATATTGTGCAGCAACAGCAGCGGGTGGTGTGCTTTTATAAGGTCAATACCCGGATGCGGGCTTAGGCGTGGCATGTTGCCGTTGATATCTTTGGCAAACAACGCTTTCGCCCTGATGAAATCATATAGTCCGCAGATATGATAGTATGTTTCCAGTTGCGGGTGATATACAGATAATTGTTGTGTCGCGTCAGCAAGTATTCTTTGTATCTCTTTAGCTTCGGCACGCTCCAGCGAGAATATCTCGTTATTCAGTTCAATGGTTGCCTCCGGTTCTATGAATACCGTTTTCTGGCTTTCGCTCTCACCGTGTAGTATACCTTTTACAATGCGTTTATGTTCTGCAAAAACCGCTACGGTGCGCCTCCCATTCAGAAAACTTTCAGCTATGTCAGCCAGGTAGCCCTGTTTGTTCAGCTTGCGTAGTATGCCTTCGAATACCTTCCTCAGTTGCTGTCTTTTTGCCTCCAGTTCGCTACGGATAGACATGAGCTCGCGCGAGGCATTATCCCTTACATTTCCTGTGTCATCTATTACTGCTGTTATTACCTGCGCTATCTGTTTATCATAAGAGATGTGTTCGCATATAGCACGCAGGTGTTTATATAACCCTTCGTGTTTGCTGAACCATATCAATATGTCCCGCATATTAATTGCGAGTTTATAGCAGGAAAGTAATTGCTGGCTACTCAAAACCGAACGGGGTATAGACAGTAGTTTCAGTTCTTTTTGCAGGTTGGTGGTAAAGTCGTTTGGGAAGCTTTCTCCGCCGCCCAGCAGCATTTTGTAGTCATGTGTTTCGTTAAGCTCTTTTTCTATGTATTCCAGCCGGGTATGAAAACGCAGGCTGTCCACACGTTCATGCGCGGCATCCGTTCTGCACTTCTTGTGCAGCATGGTACGTATCTTGTCAAATTCTAATGCTTCAGCCGCGTGAGCGGGGTATAATTGTATCATGTACTAACCTGCTGAGGGCTGCAAAGTTATATAACATACTCTTATGACAGTGATAATGGCAAAAACCTTTATATTGCGTATAGTCATGTACTATGGGTAATTATGAACTGCTTATATCAAAATTAGACGCATTTATACGTAAGTATTATGCCAATAAGCTATTGAAGGGAATATTGGTTTTCTTTACGTCGTTCCTGTTGTTCGTACTTACCGTTACAGTAAGTGAATATTATCTGTATTTGCCTGCGTGGTTGCGTACTTCTATTGCTGTATTATTCGTCATAAGTGCTATGTCAGCACTGGTTGCCTGGATAGTGATACCCCTCACGCAGATGGCTAAACTGGGCAGGGTTATTTCGCATGAGCAGGCAGCAGTAATTATCGGGCACCATTTTACAGACGTAAGCGATAAGCTGCTGAATATATTACAACTGAGAAAAAATGCGGATGCGCACAGCAGTAAAGAGCTGATAGAAGCCAGTATAGACCAGAAGGCAAAACAGTTAGTAACGGTTCCTGTTGTATCTGCTATAGACCTGACGAAGAACCGGAAATACCTGCCCTACCTGTTGCCTGTGCTGTTAGCAGGTATCTTTATGTTGGTAGCGGCACCCAATGTTTTTCGTGATGCTTCAGCTAGGTTATTGCAACCTACAAAGTCGTTCGAGAAACCTGCGCCATTCAACTTTGTGCTGAAAACAGGTGAATTGAAGGCAACCCGCAACAGTGACTTTGCGATAGAAGCAACAACAGAAGGAGATGTGCTGCCTGCAGATATGGCCATAGCTATAGGGGACGATATTATACCCATGTCGGCTGCCGGTAACAACGAATTCAGCTACACGTTCAGGAATGTAACAGAACCCGTAACCTTCAGGTTGTATGCGGCGGGTTTTTATTCAAAAGAGTATATACTGAATGTAGTGCAGAAGCCTATACTTAAATCATTTAAAGTTGATTTGGACTATCCCGCATATACGGGTAGAAAAGATGAGCAGGTGAAGAGCCTCGGCGATATAACCGTTCCTGCAGGTACTATTGTACAGTGGCAGCTGGTAGCAGAACATACTGATATGATCAGCATGAATATGGGGAACGGGAACAGTACACCTTTCAAAAAAGATAATAATGAGTGGACATCGCAGTTCCGTTTTATGGCAGATACCAGCTATGTGCTTGTGCTCAGCAATAAGAAAACAGGGGTAACGGACAGCTTTCAATACTATGTAAAAGTGATACCAGATGAACATCCCGTGCTGCAATTGCAGGAATACAGGGATTCGGTGTCGGGCAAACAAATATTGCTGAATGGTAATGCTGCTGATGATTATGGCATAAGCAAGGTATTATTCCATTACACCGTTACCAATGCGCAAAACCAGGAACTGGCTAAGAAGAGTGTTCCACTGAAAATAACGCCTGGTATATCTACGGTGTTCCAGCATTACTTTGATATACAGGACCTGGACCTGCAACCCGGGCAAAAACTCTCTTATTACGTTGAAGCATGGGACAATGACGGGGTGCATGGCAGCAAGGCAACACGCAGCGAGCTGATGGAGTACAGGATGTATGACCGGAAACAACTGGACTCGGCCATCAACGCTAACTCGCAACAGATAAATTCAGGACTGAGCAACAGCGCACAACGTTCAGATAAATTACAGGACGAATACAGGGGTATGCAAAGCCGCTTGTTGAAAAGTAAGGATATGGACTGGGAGCAGCAGGAGTCATTGCAGGACCTGTTGAAGATGCAACAATCTATGCAGAACGAGATGAAAGCTGTGCAGAAACGCTTTGAAGAACAATTGCAGCAAAGCCAGCAAAAGCAATACAGCGATGACCTGAAAGATAAGCAGGAAAGTCTGAAGAAACAGATGGACAACCTGCTGAACAAAGAACTGCAGGAACAAATGAAGAAGCTGCAGGAGCTGATGCAGAAGCTGAATAAAGAGCAGGCGCTGAAAACCATGCAACAACTGGAGCAGGACAACAAGTTGTTTAAGATGGATATGGAGCGCATGAAGGAGATGATGAACAAGATGGAAATGCAGATGCGCCTGGAAGACATGGCTAATAAAATGGATGAGCT
The DNA here is from genome assembly GCA_020636495.1 of Chitinophagales bacterium. Taxonomy (NCBI): domain Bacteria; kingdom Pseudomonadati; phylum Bacteroidota; class Chitinophagia; order Chitinophagales; species Chitinophagales bacterium. The sequence continues at coordinate 1,885,709 of JACJXQ010000008.1, forward strand.
GGCTAAGAAAGAGGATGCCCTTAAAGAGAAAACAGATAAAAAAGACGGTGTAAATGCCGCACTTGACAAAGAGCAGAAGGATATTAAGAATGAGCTGGACGAGGCTATGAAGAAAGACATGAAAGACATCGAGGAGCTGAATAAGACCATGAAAGATGAAAAAGACCTGGATGATGAAAAGAAACTGGGCGAGGATGCGGAACAGGAAATGAAAGAGAGTAGTGAAGAGCTGCAACAGAACCAGAATAGCAAAGCCAGCCAGTCGCAAAGCAAAGCCTCGCAGAACCTGAAACAGATGGCGCAGAGCCTGCGTAGTGCCGCCAGCAGCATGGATATGGATCAGCTCACGAAGGATATCAGGGCCGTCAGGCAGATATTGAGTAACCTGATGCGCTTGTCGTTTGACCAGGAAAAGCTGATGAATGAATTGAAAGATGTGAACCTGGCCAGCCAGAATTATGTTGCCAAACAACAGGAGCAGAACCGCCTGCACGACAACTCGAAGATGATACGCGACAGCCTGTTCGAGATGAGTAAAGACATGCACCAGCTTGCTGCCAACGTGAACAAAGAGACTACCGAGCTGGAGAGAAACATGGGGTACACGGTATCGTCAATTGAAGCAAGGCGTATCAGTGATGCAATTACCAGGCAACAATATGTAATGACACATGCCAATAACCTGGCTTTGATGCTGAATGAACTTTTGTCGAACCTGCTTTCTATGCAAAGCCAGGCAGAGAAGGGTAGTAAAGGCATGTGCAAGAACCCCGGTGGGAAAACACCACGCCCGGGCCCGGGACAACAACTGAGTGACGTGATAACCAAACAAAAGAAACTGGGCGATGCTATGGCACAGATGAAAGCTGCACAACAGAAGAGAGGTGCGCAGGACGGAGAGAATGGTGATAGTGGCAAAGACGGGCAGGGAGATAAAAAGAAAGAGGGTGGTGATAAACAGGAGTATGGCGATGCAGAACAACTGGCACGTATGGCTCAGCAACAGGCAGCTTTGCGCAAGCAACTACAGGAACTCAACAGCCTGCTGAACAGCAAAGGCATGAATGAAATTGCTAAAGAGCTGAGAGAGATACAGGAGGAAATGGATAAGAATGAGACCCAATTGGTGAACCGTCGTTTGGGTAGTGAACTATTGTTGCGGCAACGGGAGATACTGACTCGCTTGCTGGAAGCAGAAAAGGCCGTAAGGGAACAACAGCAGGATGACAAACGCTCATCTAACACTGCTAAAGACATCAGCCGACCCGTGCCTGCAGAGCTGCAGCAATACATGAAGGACCGCAACCAGCTTACTGAACAGTATAAAACAGCCCCCCCTGTGCTGAAGCCATATTACCAGCAAATAGTAAAAGATTATTATAAACTGCTGGGTATATAATATATAATTATTTTCCTGAAAATCAAATTTTATCCATTAAATAATTTTAATAAAATAGTGGATAAATTGTACAAATGTCAGTTAACTGTTAAAGTATTTTAAATCAACATCTTACAGCTATCCTTTTTCATAAGTACGCCGTCTTGTATATATGAGGGTTGTTTGCATATTGCTTTGGCAAAATATTTGCGTTAACTTTCATATAGTTACATTTCTTAACAATTAAATCGTGCCTATGATATTTTCAAGAACTTACCGGTACGTATCCTCCGTTTCAGAAGAAGACATAAAAGGTCGTCTTGTCGGTAAACACATGAAGGTCCATAATATGGATTTCGAGGTTTCCGAGAAGGGAAGGATGCTGAAAATTATTCCTCATGCTGAGTATGACACAGGGATCAAAACATTACCGATCACACATGTAGAGTTCAAAGGCAAAGAAGGCAAAACACATGTTGTAGTAAGCACCAAAATGCGCAAGATTGATGCGGGTGGACCGATGCTGATCATGGCATTCGTTACTATTATGATCGCTGCATCACTTATGTTGCTTATCATAGACAAGAATGGCAAATTCAATACCTACATCATTACTTTGGGTAGTATTGGTCTGGCCATATTCGCTGTGTTCTGGACCAGCATGGAAAGAGGATATTTCGACTATGTTCGAAAAATAAGAGACTACGTAAAAAAACAAACGGCTTAGTATCCTTAAGAGGGTACTAAGCCATTTGGAGTATTGTTAGCTGCATGTCTGCATGCAGGCCGTAAGTTATTCTATATAAGGTTTCAATGCTTCAATTGGCGTGTCGCCTGAGAATGTTTTCAGTAGCTTTCTTTTCTTATCGTAAAAATTAATTTGTGGCAACGCGGTATAAGTAAATACTTTGTCAATATACCCTGCGCTGTCAACAGCTACTGTTATCTGCGGATATTTCGAATATCGTGTTACATTGTTGTAAAACTCAAGGTAGTCCATCATAGAAGGGGCAGCTATCAGAAGTATTTTGCTTTTTTGGAACAGGTCTATGTTCTTCTCTAACTGAACGGTCATTTCCTGGCAGTGATCGCAGGTAGGGTTAAACAGCATCACCAACAGGTTGGCACCGTTATCAAAGTCCTTTTCTGTAAGTTTTTCGCCTTTCCTTGTTGTCATGTCCAGGTGTGGGAGTGGTGCGCCTTCAGCTTTGTAATCTATTTTTTCAGGGTCAGTTGTAACCTGCTCTGTCTTTCCTTTCCTGTTTTTCTTCTTTTTGTCCTTTTTTTGTCCGTATGTGACCGCTACCGTGCTGAAAAGGAGCGTTATGATCAGTAATTTGCGTAACATAGCAACGAATATATGATTTTACTTGTAAAGAATATGCTAATACTATGACACCATTATCTCAGATTCCGTTGGCTGAACGAGTGCGGCCACAGAACCTTGACGAGTTTATCGGGCAGGAACACCTGGTGGGCGAGGGCAAGGTATTAGAGCAAATGTTGCGCAATGGTAAAGCGCATTCCATCATATTCTGGGGCCCTCCGGGAGTAGGCAAAACCACGCTTGCGCAGATCATTGCACAGACACTGGATATGCCTTTTTTTACACTGAGCGCTATTGATAGCGGAGTGAAGGAAGTACGTGCTGTAATAGAGATGGCAAGGAAGAGCGGCCATGCATTATTATTCATAGATGAGATACATCGTTTTAATAAAGCCCAGCAGGATAGCCTGTTAGGAGCCGTTGAAAAAGGTATTATCACCCTGATTGGTGCTACGACAGAGAACCCCTCGTTTGAAGTAATAGGTGCCTTGCTGAGCCGTTGCCAGGTGTATGTACTGAAACCGCTGGACGAGGAACACCTGAAGCAAATGGTGAACCAGGCGTTGCAAACTGACAGTTGGTTGCAGAATAAGGGAGTAATGGTGAAAGACTGGGAAGCACTGTTGCAACTGAGTGGTGGTGACGGCCGGCGTTTGCTCAACTTGTTTGAATTGGTGGTATCATCTATGCCGGAGGGGCAGAAAGAAGTAACTGATGAACTGGTGCAGGATATTGTACAGCGCAAAATGGCTTTGTATGATAAGACTGGTGAACAGCATTATGAAATTATTTCGGCATTTATCAAATCATTACGCGGCAGCGATCCTAATGCTGCAGTATACTGGCTCGCCAGGATGATAGAGGGTGGGGAGGATCCTAAGTTCATAGCCCGCAGGATGGTAATACTGGCCAGTGAAGATATTGGTAATGCTAACCCTAATGCGTTGTTGCTGGCAACTACTACTTTTCAGGCTGTAGAGATGATAGGGTACCCGGAGTGCCGCATCATTCTGTCGCAGTGTGCTACTTACCTGGCATCATCGGCCAAGAGCAATGCGTCTTATATGGCGATAAATGAGGCGCAGGCACTGGTAAGAAAAACGGGTGATCTGCCCGTACCGCTCAGCATTCGCAACGCACCCACCAAGCTGATGAAGAACCTGGATTATGGCAAAGGGTATCGATACGCACACAGCCATGAAGGCAACTTTGCCGACCATGAGTTTATGCCGGAGAAGATAGCAGGTACTAAACTATACGACCCGGGTAATAACGCTGCTGAGAACAGGTTGAGAGAATACCTGAAGCATAACTGGAAAGATAAATATGGCTACTAGGGAATAAAGATGACAGGCAGGGTCTGTTGAACATTGACTGCTTTGCCGTCTTTCATGCCGGGTTTCCACTTCGGCATTTCAGATACGAGTCTTACCGCTTCTTTTGCAAGCGAAGGATACCTGAACGAATTGCGTGCGGTAACACTCGCGGGTTCGCCGTTGGCCTGTATCACAAAGTCGACCAATACACGGCCTTTTACGCCTTCTTTCCTTGCATCTTCAGGATAGTGCATATTGTCTTTGATATACTTGTCCAGGTCATAACCGGGTTCGGGCATCTGCTCTACAAAGCGGTATACCTGTTGCTTCTGGTAGGTAGTAGCGTTCACTGTTCTCTGTGCAAAAGCAGTACCTGCCACCAACATAGGAAGAATGAAAAGTGCATATCTCATATCCCGATTTTTAAGCAAGTTACGGAATGCAGTGTAAAATATCAGAGTTTGAAGCTGATGGGCAGCGTGAAGTAAACGTTTACGGTTTTGCCGTTTTGTTTGCCGGGTTTCCATTTCGGCATTGAGCTCACTACCCGCAAGGCTTCTTTGTCAAGCGAGGGGTGGACGGGTTTTAATACCTCAGCACCTGTTACGTCTCCGGTAGTGGTCACAATGAATTTGACATTTACACGTCCCTCAATTTTTGCTTTAAGCGCATCTTCAGGGTATACCAGGTTGTCTGTCAGGAACTGGTACAGGTCGTAGCCTGGTTCCGGCATTTGTTCTACATAAACGAAAACTTGTGTTTGACCTGTCTTCGGGTCGGTTATTACCTTCTTACCTCCGGGATGTGTTTCTACAATAACGGTATCACCGTTAACAACACGTGTCTTTTGTGTAATGGAATCTTGATTTTGCTGCGCACTACTTGTAATGATATTCAGCATCAATAGTGCTGGTATGAAAACTGCCTTGTACATGGGGTCTTTGTTATGTAGACGAATGTATGCCGTTTTTCCACAACTTAGTGGGCTATTTTTCTTTTCAGTACGCCACCGGCAGTCTCTTTAATGGTATGGGTAAATACGAATGCACGGTGGTCTATATGATGTACGACATTCTTCAGTTTACGTACCTCGAGGCGTGTGATAACTGTAAATACGATATCACATTCATGGCTTACTTCAAAACTATCTTTCATGAAGCCGCGCTCACCTTTGTAAATAGTTATACCCCTGCCCATTTTCAGCACCAGTGCTTCTTTGATCTCATCACTTTTGCTGGAAATAATAGTTACACCCGTATATGCCTCCATACCCTCTATCACATAGTCGATCGTGCGCATGGCTATGTAGTAGGTAAGCATGGCATACAGCGCAGTTTCCAGTCCGAAATACATACCTGCAGACAGGAATATCACCACATTCATAGCCAGTATCACTTCCGTAATGGTAAAGCTGGTTTTTTTCAGAGTATACAGTGCCAATACCTCCAGCCCGTCAATAGCGCAACCACCACGCATGGCCAGGCCGATACCCAGTCCCAGGAAGAATCCCCCGAACATGGATATTAACAACTTGTCTGAAGTGACAGTGGGGAAGTTGATATATTGCAATGCAAGTGCAAGTCCGGCAACAGCAATGGCAGTTTTAATAGCGAACCCCCTGTTGATCTGGTAAGCGCCCATGATTATAAAGGGAATATTGGTCAGTACTAGCAACAAGCCCAGGTTCCAGTTATATACCTCGTGTCCTAAAAGGGAGATACCCGTTACGCCGCCGTCCATAAAATGATTGGGTACCAGGAAGCTGTTCATAGCGAAGGCACTGAATAATATACCCAATACCATATAAATAGTATCCTGTATGATATAGGATGTCTTAAGTTTTTTGCTGCTCATTATGCTTTGTTATGATCCTATCTTGGATTTGACCAGTTTAAGGTGTTTGTCTTTTCTTTTCTGTCTCAGCCTGATGGCTGTTTTGGTGAAGAAATGGTGTGCTTCGAGGAAACCTACCTGTAGTCTGTTCCATTCATCTTCCGTGTTCAAGATGCCATACATGGACAATTCGGCAAAAAGTTTATCGCCGATAATGAAAAAATCGTCCCTGCCTAGGTAATCCAGGTCAGCATCGCAAATGATCTCTTCCAGGTGGTTCTGCGGTTGCTGCGGTACTTTGGTGGCCATGATCATGCCACATATCTTTTTTATCTGTTCGGGAGTATAATCATATTCAGGCAGGTGTTTCCGCGCAATCTGGCACGATTTCTTTTCATGGTCTTTTGGGCCTTTCAGAAAACCGGAGTCGTGAAAAAGTGCGGCGGTAAGCAGGAGTTTCAGGTCATCCCCTTTTACTCCTTCTTTTTCAGCTAAAAGTTTACAGGCATTAAAAACATCCCTTACGTGCTCAACACTATGGTATGAAAGGTGGTTGGGGAGTTCTTTTTTTAGTCTGCCTAGTATGAATTTCTTTGCTTCTCCGAATTTCATATGTGTGATTATGACACTAATATATTAAAACATTTTTGGTAATAGTATTGAAAATTATATTATTTCATCTTTTAGCAGTGTGCATATCGTTCGTCTCAGCCTGCAATACAGCAGTTTTTGGGGTATTTATCAGCACTGGGTTCATTCCATAAAATATTTAGTATTTTTAGAAATACCACAGAGCGGATATGTTACAGTATGATAAATAAACTACTTAGAATAGTAACGATACTTATGACCTGCCATAGCCTGCTGGCAGTAGCACAGGAGCCGGGAATGCCAATGTCTTGTGCTATTACCGGAAAAGTGGTCTGTGTGTCAGCATGCAGGGATAAAGATGAAAAAAGCCTTTGTGCAAAATATCCATGCAGGGCAATGGTAGAAATTCTAGAGGTGAGCAGTTGTGGCTCATCAGTCACACATATTCCTGTTACAGGAGATACCGTAGAAATGGAATTTGCCTATACACTGCATAAAACCAAAAAGATATTCCCGGATATGAAAGAAAGGTACCCGGGGCTGAAGAAACGGCATATATTCACAGCGAATGCTGAACAAAGAATATTGCCCGGTAATACAACGCATTTTATTGTTTATGATTATTCACGAAGGTAAACCTTTAAAACCAGTTTATGAGAAAGGTGTTTTTATTTAGTTGCATCGCTGTATTCGCTTTGGCTTTTCAGTCTTGCGAACAAAGGTCTTCGGTTGTCGACGATGAAGCGTATGAAACAGGAGAGGGTGAGGAAGCAGAAGGTGCGGCCATGCACGAATGGATGTTGCTGCACGACCCTGCCACCGGAAGGATACCTGACCATATGCGTGCACGTGAGCTGGCATATGCCGGATCTATGCCGGGTGCAGCATCCGGTGGGTATGCACAATATAAAACCACATCAGCAACCTGGCAGGCACGTGGTCCATGGAATGTCGGAGGTAGAACCAGAGCCTTTGGTATTGACGTCTCTAATGAGAATGTCTTAGTAGCCGGCACGCCATCGGGAGGAATGTGGCGCTCTACAGATGGTGGTACTACCTGGGCAATAACCACACCTATAGGAGGGTACCAGGGCGCTACCTGCCTGGCACAGGATACGCGCAGCGGTAAGACGAATGTCTGGTACTTTGGTACAGGAGAAGCTTATGGAGCTTCGGCCAGTGGTGGTGGCGCTAATTATAGTGGTAATGGTATCTACAAATCAACCGATAATGGTGCAACATGGAATGTGTTGTCTTCCACAACATCGCCTTTGAGTACCTTCACTGTCTGGAGCGATTATGTCTGGAACATTGTTACAGACAAGTCTAATACTATTGATGATGTAGTGTATGCAGCAGCTTATGGTGGTATATACAAGAGCTCCAATGGGGGAGTGAGTTGGAAACTGGCAATAGGTGCTGATACTAACCAGGCGGCGGCTACTTTTACAGATATTGCTATCACAACTACAGGTGTAATTTATGCTACCTTAAGCAGCGATGGCACAAATAAGGGTATTTATCGCTCTACAGACGGCGTTAATTTTACAAATATTACACCTGCTGGTTTTGCAACTACCTACAGACGTATTAAAGTTGGTATCAGCCCGGCCGATGAGTCCCAGGTATATTTTCTTGGCAATACACCCGGTTCAGGGAAACAAACCCTGGATTATAATGGCGGAGCAGATTGGAATAGCTTGTGGAAATACAAATACCTATCCGGTGATGGTAGCGGTGCCGGAGGACAGTGGCAGGATTTTTCGGAAAATCTGCCGGGCACCGGCGGGCCTTTTGATAAATATCAGACACAAGGCTCTTATGATATTGTCGTGAAAATAAAACCAAACGATACAAACGTGGTATTCATAGGTGGTACCAATTTATATCGCTCTACATCCGGATTCTCTGACAGTACTAATACAACCTACATCGGCGGATATGAACAGGGTACTACTTTGCCGATTGTAAATGGTTACGCCAATCATCATCCGGATCAGCATGATATTGCTTTCTTGTACAGCGACCCTAATAAAATGATATCTGCCAATGATGGCGGTATTTTCAAGACAACGGACAATACTGCGTCTAAAGTGGTATGGACCTCGCTTAATAACGGTTACATCAGTTCCATGTTCTACACGTGTGCTATAGATCATGCAGGCACAGGTGATGTAGTGATAGGGGGTGCCCAGGATAATGGAAGTTGGTTCACGAATTCATCCAATGTCGGTACATCCTGGGTGTCACCCAGGGGTGGGGATGGTTCCTATTGTGCTATAGCTGATAATAAATCTGCTTATTACTTCAGTATTCAATTAGGTAAGATGATGCGTGCGGAAATGGATGGCTCCGGCAATATTACCAAATTTGCGCGCATCGACCCTATAGGTGCAAAAGGTTATATGTTTATCAACCCGTTTGTATTAGACCCCAATGATAACAATATCATGTATATGGCCGGAGGGTCATCTTTATGGAGGAATAACGATCTTTCGGGTATTCCTTATGCAAGCAACTGGGACAGTATCAGCACCAACTGGGTACAACTCCCGGGTGTGAGCACTACTATTTCTGCAGTTGCAGTATCTAAAACCCCTGCTAACAGGGTATATTATGGTACCATAGGTAAATATGTGTTAAGGATAGATAATGCAAATACCGGCACGCCCTCTCCCAAAGGCGTCTCGACTCTAGGCTTTCCGTCGGGTGGATATGTAAGCTGTATAGCTGTAGACCCGTCAAATGCTGACAATGTTATGGTTGTTTTTTCTAACTATGGTGTTTATAGTTTGTTTTATTCTACTAATGGTGGCGATAACTGGACCAAAGTAGCCGGAGACCTTGAGGAGAATGCTGACGGTACAGGCGACGGTCCTTCAATACGGTGGGCAAAAATAATCCCGGTAAGTGATGGCACTGTCTACCTGTTGGGTACGAGTGTAGGATTGTATGCTACAACCAGGCTGAACGGAGAGGGTACTTTCTGGACCCAACAGGCACCCAACGAGATAGGCAACTCTGTTGTTACTATGATAGACCACCGTACTACAGATGGCCTGGTGGTGGTAGCCACACATTCTCACGGCTTGTTTTCTACACATATTACCAGCGTGAATGATGTTGTTGGGATAAAAGAGGTGACCGCAGGTAAAAAAGACCTCAATTTCAGCAACTACCCCAATCCGTTCACAGGGCAGACCTCTATAACATTTAAGTTAAAAGACAAGAGTTTTGTCAGCCTGAAAGTATACGACCAGCTGGGCAGGCAGGTAAAGAACCTGGCAGAGCAGGATATGGCAGCCGGAGACCATAGTCTCAACTTCAACGCGCAAAACCTTGCAGCAGGCACCTATTATTGTACTTTGCAGGCTGGCAATTATCGCGAAACAAGGAAGATGATGGTGGTTAAGTAGAAAATGGTATCATTTATAATAATAACAAAACCCCGGTAGTAGCCGGGGTTTAATGTTTTATAAGCTATACCATATTCCGTTTTATTTCATCCAGGAACTTTCTGTGATCGGCAGTGAAAGGTTTTTTTGCAACAATTATATGGCTGCCCCTGTAGGCAGTTGTCGCCTCAACAAACTCGCCTTTCTCCGTGGTGAATTTGATACCGGCAGCCCTAAGCACGGGTTCGGCCCAGTTTTGCAAACCTGTGATGAGCAATACATTACGTGGCTGAAGAATGCTGAGTTCTTCTTTGAATAAGTGGGCAGCATTAAATAACTGCCCCTGTATCAATTCGTTAGGGAAAACGTCAACAGGTATCGGGCTGATCTTCATCAGGTTGCTGTAGGTAATGATGTGGTTCCAGTCTTTTTCCGTCCTGCCATAGCGTTCCATCACCAGTTTGTAGGTAATGTTCCAGAAAAAAGAGCGGTACAGGTTCTGCTTTATCCAGTATTTATTTACCCAGTCCAGCGGGCACCCGCGCGATACTACAGAGTACTCATAGGCCTTTTTTACAAGGGTCTCTATCTGCTTCTTGTCTTTTGTAAGCTTAAAGGCTGGTTTCCAGTCAGTTGCAAATTGTCCATACACGATCAGGTCTTTCTTCTCGTTGTATTCCTTGCCTATCATAGGGTAGAAGAGGCAATACCTGTTATTTGCAAGTGGCTTATTATCAGGCAATTCCATGAATTTTGCCATGTCGAGCATGGTTTTTTCCAGTTCCAGGTTATATAATGATATGTGTTCTATCTTTGCCATATTCCGGTGCGAAAAACTATAACATTCTAAGTTAAGCTAAGGTTATGTTTCCATGCAGTTTTCGTGCCACTAAGGTACTGTCAACAAAACTTTAAATTTTCCTGAAATTTATTTTGTTGAATTAAAAACTTCCAATACCTTTGCAGTCCCAATTTTTTACGGGTAAGAAGTTATTATAAAGTATGTCACAGCGTATCAGAATTAAGCTTAAGTCTTACGACCACAACCTGGTTGATAAATCGGCTGAAAAAATAGTAAAAACTGTGCGCAACACAGGAGCAGTGGTTACAGGCCCTATTCCGTTGCCAACGCAGAAGAAGATCTTTACAGTATTGCGCTCGCCGCACGTTAACAAGAAAGCCCGCGAGCAGTTCCAACTTTGCACGCACAAGCGTTTGTTGGATATCTATACTTCTTCTTCCCGTACAGTTGATGCTCTTTCGAAGCTGGACCTGCCAAGCGGTGTTGAGGTAGAGATAAAAGCATAACAGAAGTAAGGTTCTTTAACAAAATTGATAAACAACCAATCCCGGTCCACACAAAGGCAACCCGGGCGCTTGGTTAAATATATATCGAAAATGAAAGGTATAATTGGTAAAAAAATAGGCATGACCAGTGTGTTCGATGCTAATGGCAGGCAAGTGGCTTGTACCATTATCGAAGCTGGGCCTTGTGTGGTTACGCAGAAAAAAACTGTTGAAACAGACGGTTATAATGCGCTGCAAATAGCCTACGGTGAGGCTAAAGAAAAAAATACATCGAAAGCTCAGATCAACCATTTTGCAAAAGCAAACACTAGTCCTAAGTCGGTTGTAAAAGAGATACGTAATAGTTCCATTGATAAACAAGTTGGTGAAGAAATTACCTGCGAAATATTCGCTGAAGGCGAAAGCGTAAGTGTAATTGGTACTTCAAAAGGTAAAGGTTTCCAGGGTGTTGTAAAACGCCACGGATTTGCCGGTGTGGGTGAGGCGTCTCACGGTCAGCACGATCGTCAGCGCGCACCTGGTTCTATTGGTGGTTCATCATACCCCAGCCGCGTATTCAAAGGAATGCGTATGGCCGGCCGTATGGGTGGCGATCGCGTGAAGATCAAGAAGCTTAAAGTAATGAAAGTGTTCCCTGAGAAGAACTATATATTAATAACAGGTTCTGTTCCGGGTCACAATAATTCAATCGTATTAATTCAGAATTAGTATTGTCATGCAAGTTGACGTTTTAAATAGTAAAGGAGAAAAGACAGGCCGCAACATAGAGTTGCCTGATGAGATATTCGGAATAGAGCCAAATAACCATGTTATTTACCTGGCTGTAAAACAATATCTGGCTGCACAACGTCAGGGTACACACAAAACCAAGACCCGTGCAGAGGTAAAAGGCTCATCTAAGAAGCTGCACCGTCAAAAAGGTACAGGTGGATCCCGTAAAGGTAACATCCGCAACCCTTTATATAAAGGTGGTGGTGCCGTGAACGGACCTTTGCCACACGGTTATGATTTCAAACTGAACCGTAAGGTGAAAGACCTGGCTAAAATGTCTGCCCTGGCTTACAAAGCAAAAGACAACAAGATAGTTGTAGTTGAAGATCAGCAAATGAGTGCTCCGAAAACTAAAGATTTCGCAGCAATGATCAGCAAACTGCAGGGTGATAACAGGAAATCACTGTTCATTTTACCTGATGTAGATGAAAATATCTACCTGAGTAGCCGTAACGTTGCATCGAACAAAACTACCGTTCTGAGCGATGTGAACACTTACGACCTGGTAAATGCACACGTGCTGATATTTACAGAATCTGCTGCAAAGCTTTTTTCTGAAATAGAAGAGGAAACAACAGAAGCATAATTAATTAAGAAACTGAAATCATTATAAAATGAAACCTGCTGATATATTGGTAAGGCCTGTTATCACCGAAAAGGTGAATAACCAGATAGAAAAATCCGGCCGCTACACTTTTGTAGTGGATAAGAGGGCCAATAAGCTGGAAGTGAAGAAAGCTGTAGAGGAGTTTTACGGAGTGAAAGTGGACAATGTGAATACTATAGTTGTTCCGGGCAAAAACAAAAGCCGCTTTACCAAGGCGGGTTTATTGAAAGGTGTTAAGTCATCGTATAAAAAAGCAGTAGTAACCCTGGTAGAAGGTGATACTATCGACTTATTCTCAATCTAAGGTTATAAAGAAAAAGAGAAATGGCATTACGTAAATATAAACCAACAACAGCCGGTACTCGCTGGAGAATTGGTAACGCATACGCAGAGGTTACTACAAACGTACCTGAAAAAAGCTTGTTGGAAGTTAACAACAAAACAGGCGGACGTAACTCATCAGGCCGTCGTAACATGCGCTACATAGGTGGTGGTAACAAAACCATGTATCGTGTTATCGACTTTAAACGTAACAAAAAAGACGTTCCTGCAACGGTAAAGACCATCGAATACGATCCGAACCGTACCGCATTCATCGCACTGCTTTCGTATGCAGATGGTGAAAAACGTTACATCATCGCTCCCCAGGGACTGGAAGTAGGTGCTACTGTTGTAAGCGGTGAGAGTGTAGCTCCTGAAGTAGGTAACGCATTATTGCTGAAAAACATGCCTTTGGGTACCGTAGTTCACAACATCGAACTGCAACCTGGTAAAGGCGCATCAATAGCTCGTAGTGCAGGTACTTACGCACAGCTGAGCGCGAAAGAAGAAAAATATTGTGTACTGAAAATGCCAAGTGGTGAGCTGCGCAAAGTACTGGGTACTTGCATGGCTACAGTTGGTACCGTTTCTAATAGCGACCACGCTCTGCAAAGTATGGGTAAAGCCGGCCGCAACCGTTGGAAAGGTATCCGCCCACGCACCCGTGGTGTTGCGATGAACCCTGTAGATCACCCGATGGGTGGTGGTGAAGGTAGGGCTTCAGGTGGTCACCCACGTAGCCGTACCGGTAAATACGCCAAAGGTGAGAAGACACGTAAACAAAAAGGCTCTGATAAGTTAATTATTCAGCGCAAAAACGGTAAAAAATTATAATACTTAAAGTAATAGTATAATATGGCTCGTTCGATAAAAAAAGGACCTTATGTAGATTATAAGCTGGAGCGCAAGGTTCTTGCTATAAACGACGGTAGTGCAAAAAAAGGTGTTGTTAAGACCTGGAGCCGCCGTTCTACAATAACGCCAGACTTTGTTGGTCATACATTCGCAGTACACAACGGTAACAAGTTCATACCGGTATATGTAACAGAGTACATGGTAGGTCACAAGCTTGGAGAATTTGCACCAACACGCAACTTCAAAAGCCATAGTGGTAGTAAATAATATATAAAATAACATCCGGTCTCATCTTCTGGTGGGCCACTAATAAAAAAAGAACAATGGAAGCTGTAGCTCGTTTACGGAACTATCCTACATCGCCTCGCAAAATGCGTCTGCTGGCAGACCTGATCCGTGGTATGGATGTAGAAAAAGCTTTGAATACTTTGAAATTCAGTACAAAGCACCCATCAGTACCTCTGGAGAAACTGCTCGTTAGCGCTATCGCTAACTGGGGCAACAAAAACGAAGGTGTAGATGTTGCTGATGCGAATTTGTATGTGAAGACCATCATGGTTGATGGCGCCCGCGTTATCAAACGTATGCAACCCGCCCCCCAGGGCCGTGCATACCGTGTACGCAAGCGCAGCAACCACGTAACTATTGTAGTAGACAGTAGGAACACTGTGGCTGCTTCATTAGCTGAAACAACTAATCAAGAAACTGAATAATAAACATTCAACTAATAATAATTAAGGAATGGGTCAAAAAGCGAATCCTATAGGTAACAGGTTGGGTATCATCCGCGGATGGGACTCTATGTGGTATGGCGCTAAAAAAGATTTCGCCGACAGGCTGGTTGAGGATCATAAGATCCGCACTTACCTGAACGCACGTATCAACAAAGGCGGTATTTCACGCATCGTAATTGAGCGTACGTTAGGCAAACTGATCGTAACCATACACACTTCAAAGCCTGGTATAATAATAGGTAAAGGCGGTTCTGAAGTTGATCGTATCAAAGAAGAGCTGAAAAAACTGACAGGTAAAGATGACGTTCAGATCAACATTATGGAGATCCGTCGTCCTGAACTGGATGCCCAGATCGTTGCAGAAACTATTGCACGCCAGCTGGAAAGCCGTGTGAGCTATAAAAGGGCTATCAAAATGGCCATCTCTACAGCTATGCGCATGGGTGCAGAGGGTATCAAAATAAAAGTGGGCGGACGTTTGAATGGTGCTGAGATCGCTCGTTCTGAAGAGTTCAAACAAGGCCGTACACCATTGCACACTTTCCGTATGGATATCGATTACAGTTCTTACTTCGCAAGTACTGTATATGGTAAAATAGGTATCAAAGTATGGATCTGTAAAGGTGAAGTACTGGGTAAGCGCGACCTGAATCCTAACTTCTCTGCCGGTTCTGACCGTCGTGGCGGCCCGCAGGGTGGTGATGCACCACGTGGTGGTGGCGACCGCAGAGGTGGCGGAGACCGCAGAGGCGGTGGACGCGGTGGTCGTCGTTAATAATAAATTGTAGGATAGTATATAAAATATATTGTAACAATGTTACAGCCAAAGAAAGTAAAACACAGGAAAGCCCATAAAGGGAGGATCAAAGGAAACGCACAGCGTGGCGCTACTATAGCGTTTGGTTCTTTCGGTCTTAAGGCATTGGAGCCTAAATGGATAACCAACCGCCAGATAGAGGCAGCGCGTCAGACAATGACCCGTCACATGAAACGTGAGGGTAATGTATGGATCCGCATATTCCCTGACAAACCAATAACCAAAAAACCTGCAGAGGTACGTATGGGTAAAGGTAAGGGTAGCCTTGAATATTGGGCAGCAGTTGTAAAACCCGGACGTATCATGTTTGAAATTGACGGTGTACCTCAGCAATTAGCTCAGGAAGCACTGGCACTGGCAGCGCAGAAACTGCCTATCAAAACAAAATTCGTGGTGCGCAGGGATTACGCAGGTGCTTAATATTAAACCAGGTACAAACTATTTTAAATAAATAAACAATGGCAAAGGCAAAAAAATCGAAAGTTGACGATTTGCGTTCGCTGGACGACCAGGCACTGACCAACAGGATCTCTGAGGAGCAGTTGCAACTGAAGAGGACCAAGTTCAGCCACGCTGTTAACCCGATTGAGAATCCGCTATCTATCCGCTCTATGCGTCGCACAATAGCCCGTTTGAAAACGGAACAACGCAGAAGGGTATTAGGTTTTTAATAAAATTTTGATATGTCAACAACGACTGAAAGAAAAAGAAGGAAAAGCCGTATAGGTATCGTCTTCAGCGACAAAATGGATAAAACCATTACTGTTACTGTTGAGCGTAAGGTGAAACACCCGATATACGGTAAGTTCGTAAAGAAAACGAACAAATTCCATGCGCATGACGAAAACGGTACTGCCGGTATAGGCGATACTGTGCGCATTATGGAGACGCGCCCTTTGAGTAAAACCAAACGCTGGCGCCTGGTAGAAATAATTGAAAAAGCTAAGTAATCTTTTATTAGATGATACAACAAGAATCCAGGCTAAATGTAGCCGATAACAGTGGAGCAAAGCAGGTACTGTGTATCCGTGTGCTGGGTAACTCCGGCCAGGACTATGCCGGCGTAGGCGACAAAATAGTGGTTACGGTTAAAGATTCTTTACCCGGTGGCGCTATGAAGAAAGGTACGGTATCTAAAGCGGTTATCGTACGTACCAAGAAGAAGCTCCGTCGTAAAGATGGTTCATATATCAACTTTGATGATAACGCGGTAGTACTGCTGAATAACTCTGACGAGCCTCGCGGTACCCGTATATTCGGACCAGTAGCCCGTGAGCTGCGCGATAAAGGGTATATGAAAATAGTTTCTCTGGCACCCGAAGTATTATAAAATAAGTTGTACCTTTGCAGCCCGTTTTACGGATGTATAAGATCAACACTAATTCATAAGTATTGTGAAAAACAGATTTAAACCAAAGTTTAACATCAAGAAAGGCGATAACGTTGTCGTTATAGCCGGCAATGATAAGGACCGCACTAAAGCACGCAAAGTGCTGGCTGTGTATCCACAGAAGAGTCGTGTTTTGGTGGAAGGTGTCAACATCATAACCAAGCACAACAAGCCTGATGCGCAAAACCCGCAGGGTGGTATCGTTAAGCAGGAGGCGCCTATACACATCTCTAACGTTATGTTGTGGGATGCAAAGGCAAAGGCTCCTGTACGTATCAAGCGCGAGCGCACAGAAGGAAGTTTTGTTCGTATTTCTAAAAAATCAGGGGAGGTAATTAAATAATGGAAACAGCAGTATACAATCCGCGCCTGCGCAAGCACTATAAAGATGTAGTAGTGCCGGCTTTGATGAAGAAGTTTGGTTACACATCTGTTATGCAATGCCCGCGCCTGGTAAAAATATGTCTCAACCAGGGTGTTAAAGGCTCTGTGTCTGATAAAAAACTGATAGACGATGCAATAGGTGAAATGACACTGGTGACAGGTCAGAAAGCAGTACCTACATTGTCTAAGAAAGATATCTCGAACTTCAAACTGCGTAAGAACATGCCTATTGGCTGCCGTGTTACGCTGCGTGGTACTACCATGTTTGAATTCCTGGATCGTTTCATCGCAGTAACCCTGCCACGTGTACGTGACTTCAAAGGTATCAACGACAAATCGTTCGATGGCCGCGGTAACTACACAATGGGTATTACAGAGCAGATCATCTATCCTGAGATAGACATCGACAAAGTAAACCGCATCAGTGGTATGGACCTGACTTTTGTTACGACAGCAAACACTAACGAAGAAGCATACGAATTGCTGAAAGAGTTAGGCCTGCCGTTCAAAAATGCAGCGAAAAAAGAAGCAACTAACTAATAGTAATATTTTAGATAAATGGCAAGAGAATCAATAAAAGCCCGTCAACGCAAACGCGAGAAAATGGTAGCAAAGTACGCTGAAAAGCGTGCAGCTCTTAAAGCCGCCGGCGACTATGAAGCTTTGGATAAACTTCCAAAGAACGCATCTCCGGTACGTCTTAAGAATCGTTGCCAGTTAACAGGCCGTCCGAAAGGCTATATGCGCCACTTCGGTATCTGTCGTAACATTTTCCGCGACATGGCGCTTGATGGTAAAATACCGGGTGTACGTAAAGCCAGCTGGTAATGATGAAACGTGGAGAGGTCGCGTAGTAGGGTAGCCCCAGGCGAAACCAATCACAATTATTTACTTTACAAACTTTTAAATTAAAATGGTAACAGATCCGATAGCAGACTATTTAACCCGCATCCGTAACGGCCAGATGGCTCGTCACCGCATCGTGGAGATCCCTGCATCAAATGTGAAAAAGCGTATTACAGAGATCCTTTACGATAAAGGGTATATCCTGAAATACAAATTTGAAGATGATAACAAACAAGGTATTATCAAAATAGCCCTGAAATATCATCCGGAAACAAAAGAACCTGCGATCAAATCATTGGAAAGGGTGAGCCGTCCGGGTTTGCGCCAGTACAAGAAGCCAAATGAGCTTCCTCGTGTAATGAGCGGACTGGGTATAGCC
Organism: Chitinophagales bacterium; assembly: GCA_020636495.1. Classification (NCBI taxonomy): domain Bacteria; kingdom Pseudomonadati; phylum Bacteroidota; class Chitinophagia; order Chitinophagales; species Chitinophagales bacterium. The sequence continues at coordinate 1,903,961 of JACJXQ010000008.1, forward strand.
ATCGTTTCTACATCGAAAGGTGTAATGACTGATAAAGAAGCTCGCGCTAATAAGATAGGCGGCGAGGTTATGGCAGCAATTTATTAATAATATTCACAGAGGCGGATACATTAAGCCGTGCCTATACAAGGCTGACCGGTTCGCTTCTTTAACAACAATAAATACATAGATACTATGTCACGTATAGGTAGAAGTATAATTTCAATCCCGAAAGGTGTAACCATTACAGTGGGCAAGGATAACACCGTAACTGTAAAAGGACCTAAAGGCGAGTTGAAAGAGAACATCGATCGCGACCTCACCGTTGAGATCAATGACACTGAATTGCTGGTTAAGCGCCCAACAGACCAGATCCGCCACCGCGCGATACATGGCCTGAGCCGTGCGTTGATAGCCAACATGGTAACCGGTGTAACTGAAGGATTTAAGAAAGAGCTTGACCTGGTGGGTGTGGGTTTCCGTGCTTCTGTTCAGGGACAGACACTTGATATGTCTTTAGGTTATTCTCACAACATCATCTTCGATCTGCCAAAAGAGATCAAAGCTGATGCTAAGATGGAAAAAGGTATCCCTCCAAGGATCACTCTTGAGTCTATTGACAAACAACTGTTAGGACAAGTTGCTGCCAAGATACGCAGCCTGCGTAAGCCTGAGCCTTACAAAGGAAAAGGTGTTCGTTACTCTGATGAGGTGGTTCGCCGCAAAGCAGGTAAAGCAGCTGGTAAATAATAACTGATTGGTTTCCGCCTGGTATACCGGGCGGAAGCTTTTTTGAATACTAATAATTAACAAACCTCGGTAGCTCTCGTATAACATCGGGAAGCCCGTAAAATGTAAATAAAATGGCACTTGATAAAAAAGTAGTTCGCCGCCAGAAATTACGTTGGCGTATACGTGCAAGGGTTGTAGGCACCGCCACAAAACCTCGTATGTCCGTATTCCGCAGCAACAAAGACATCTATGTACAACTCATAGATGACGCTACAGGTACAACACTTGCTTCAGCAAATTCACGCGAGAAAGATATCGCAGCTCAAAAAGGTAACAAAGTTGAGAAATCAGCTATGGTAGGTAAGTCTGTTGCTCAAAAAGCACTGGCGCTGGGCATCGAAAAATGCGTATTCGATCGCGGTGGTTATTTATATCATGGCCGTGTTAAGTCTGTTGCAGACGGTGCACGCGAAGGTGGCCTGAAATTCTAAAAATTATTATCGAACTTATTTCTATAAAGTAACTGATGTCAAAAGTAAATTTAAGTCGAGTTAAAGCCGGAGACCTGGAACTGCAGGAGAAAGTGGTAGCTATCAACCGTGTTGTAAAAACAACCAAAGGTGGTCGCGCATTCAGTTTCTCTGCACTGGTTGTTGTTGGTAATGGCGCTGGTGTTGTAGGTCATGGTTTAGGTAAAGCCAAAGAGGTACAGGAAGCAATTACAAAAGGTATAGACGATGCCAAGAAGAACCTGATCAAGATACCGGTTCTGCATGGTACTATCCCTCACGTACAGTTTGCCAAAGAGGGTGCTGCTAAGGTGTTGATAAAGCCTGCCGCTCACGGTACCGGTGTTATCGCTGGTGGTAGCATGAGGGCTGTACTGGAGTCTGCCGGTATTACCGACGTACTGACCAAGAACCTGGGTTCTGCTAACCCGCACAACGTGGTAAAAGCTACTTTCTCTGCACTGGAGCAACTGCGCGAGCCTGTGCGTGTGGCTAAAGACCGCAACATAAGCCTGAAGAAGGTGTTCAACGGGTAATAACCTGTATAGACAATTGAATATTAACTAATTTGAATAATACTAGCGTCATGGCTAAAATTAAAGTAACACAAATAAAGAGTGGCATCGACCGCCCTGAGAACCAAAAGCGTACTTTGTTCGCTTTGGGTCTGCGTAAAATGCACGCTACAGTGGAAGTAGAAGGTACTCCCCAGGTTTTGGGTATGGTAAGAACCGTAAGCCACCTGGTAAAAGTGGAAGAAGTAAAATAGTATTTGTTAATATAACTGCGAGCGGTTTCACATTCCGCGCAAGTTCAAAAATCGTTTCAAAATGCAATTACACAATTTAAAGCCTGCAGAAGGATCAGTAAAGAAAAACAGGCGTGTTGGTCGTGGTGAAGGTAGTGGTTCTGGCGTTACAGCCGGTAAAGGTAACAAGGGCCAGCAGGCTCGTACCGGTTATCAGTCTAAAATAGGTCACGAAGGTGGTCAGATGCCTATTCAGCGTCGTATGCCTAAGCGTGGTTTCAAAAATATGAACAGGGTAGAGTACAAAGTATTTAACCTGGGCGATATTGATTTCCTTGTAGAAAAATACGGACTGCAGGAGTTCTCTCTTGATAATCTTTATGTAAATGGCTTGACCAACCGTACCGATCTGGTGAAGATATTAGGTAATGGTGAACTGAAGTCAAAAGTAGCTTTCAAAGTGAATGCGATAAGCGCAAAAGCTAAAGAAGCTATTGAGGCAGCAGGCGGCACTGTAGAGTTGCTGTAACAAATTTCCGGATAAACAGACGCATTTGGTAAAATGCGTCTTTTATCGTTTATTCGCATTTCATATTTGATTAACAATAGTCCCTGTGAAGAAACTAATAGACACGCTTAAAAACATCTGGAGTATCGACGAGCTCCGTAAGCGTATTGTATATACTCTGGCACTTATCCTTGTCTATCGTGTAGGCAGCTACGTAGTATTACCCGGTATCAATCCTCAAGTACTGGCCCTTGAAGGTAGCCAGCAAGGTCTTTTAGGCCTGTTCAACATGTTTGCAGGTGGTTCTTTCAGCCGTGCATCCATATTTGCTTTGGGTGTTATGCCCTATATCTCTGCTTCTATCTTCATGCAGCTGGCAGGTATCGTTATACCCCAGATATCAAAACTGCAGAAGGAAGAAAGCGGACGCCGTAAGGTAAACCAATACACAAGGTATCTTACGGTTATCGTTACAGCATTCCAGGCAAGTGCTTATGTTGCTTACCTGCGTGCACAAAGCGGCTCTGCTATCTTACCTGAGTTCGGTACATTCCTGTTCTGGTTATCTACGGTTATCGTATTAACTGCCGGTACATTGTTTGTAATGTGGCTGGGTGAAAAGATCACAGACCGTGGTATTGGTAATGGTGTTTCCCTGCTTATCATGGTGGGTATCTTCGCCCGTCTCCCGGCATCGCTGGTGCAGGAGTTCTCTGCCAAGAACCTGGGCGGCGGTGGTGGCCTGCTGATATTCCTGATAGAAATGGCATTCTTTATCGCAGTGATCGTTGGTCTGATACTGCTGACACAGGGTGTTCGTAAGATACCTCTGAACTATGCACGTCGCGTAATAGGCAGCAGCAATGCAGCACGCGAAATAGCGGGCGGTTCACGCGATTTCATTCCTTTGAAAGTGAACTCTGCGGGTGTAATGCCTATCATATTCGCACAGGCTATCATGTTCATTCCCGCTACTCTTATCAGCTTTACTGATAACGAAACAGCACAGGGTTTTGTAAGGTCACTGTCTGACTATACATCTCTGCCATATAACGTACTGTATGCTATACTGGTTATCGCATTCACATATTTCTATACGGCTTTGATATTCAACCCTACTGAAATGGCTGATAATCTGAAACGTAACAACAGTTTCATACCGGGAGTTAAGCCGGGAGAGCCTACAGCCAACTACATCGCAACTATCATGGACCGTATCACATTACCGGGTTCTGTATTCCTGGCTATGGCCGGTGTATTGCCGGGTATTGCAGCCTTACTGGGTGTTACCAGTGGTTTCGCATCGTTCTACGGTGGTACTTCTATGCTGATAGGTGTGGGTGTTATATTGGATACTTTACAACAAATAGAAAGTCATTTGCTGATGCGCAGGTACGATGGCCTGATGAAGACCGGACGTATATCCGGACGCCAGGCTGCAGCCGGAGCATCTGTATAACAGATCATGATACACATAAGAAGTACAGAAGAGATCGAGATCATAAGAAAAAACGCCTTAATGGTAACTGCCACCTTAACCGAGGTGGCAAAGTTTTTAAAGCCGGGCATCACTACAGAGTCTATTGATGCTATGGCGGAAACTTTCATCAGGGACCATGGCGGCACGCCTTCTTTTAAGGGTTACGGACCTAAATATTCGCCTTTCCCGGCCAGCCTTTGTATATCTGTCAACGAGCAGGTAGTACATGGTTTCCCATCGAAATACGTGGTTAAAGAAGGAGACATAATATCCGTTGACTGTGGTTTTTATCGCGATGGTTACCATGGCGATCATGCCTATACTTTTGCTATTGGTGAAGTAAAAGATGAGTACCTGCAACTGATGCGTGTGACCAAAGAGGCACTGATGCTGGGTATAGAGCAGGCTAAAGAAGGCAACCGTGTTGGCGATATATCTTATACTATTGAGGATTATACCTCAAAAAAACATGGTTATGGTGTTGTGCGCGAGCTGGTAGGGCACGGAGTAGGGCGCAACCTGCACGAAGACCCCCAGGTGCCTAACTACGGCCGCCGTGGCGATGGTAAACGCCTGAAGGTGGGTATGGTGCTGGCTATAGAGCCTATGATCAACCTGGGTACGCATAAGGTAGTTACCGAGGATGATGGCTGGACCATTACAACCAAAGACAAGAAAGTATCTGTGCACTACGAACATACTACGGCTGTAGGTAAAGAAAAGGGTGATAACCTCTCTGACTTCGGCCCGATAGAAGAAGCCGAAAAGGCTAACCCGGAACTGAATACCGGGCACCTGAAAAAGGTGATCATGTCGTAAAATATTTAAACCCCGCAATTAGCGGGGTTTATTGTTAGTTGTTTATAATAACAAATTTACGTATATTTGCATGGTTCTTTCAATGTGAAAGATCATAGCTCTTTGACTTATAGTGATCCTTCACAATGGAATTTTTTTCTTTTTTCAGGAAACAAAAGGAAACAAATTACTCATAGCGATTTACTGTGCGATGCGGCTTAACTGTGAAGTTATATATGCATAATTGCTTTAACTGTTTCGTAAAATGAATATACCCCGAAAAAAACAGGAAAAAACGATACAAAACGATACAAAACAACAGCTTTTGATATCTGAGTATATTGGCATGATGATATGTTGTATGTATAACAGCTATCCGCGAACATCCAGCACATCCCTCAGGGCATTACCCAGTATGTTGAAGGCATATACCAGCAGCATAATCGCCAGTCCGGGTATAATGGCCAGTAAAGGCCTGTTGGTGAGCAGGAAGTTGTAGTGCTCCTTTATCATTAGTCCCCACGACGGAGTAGGAGGTTGCACACCGATGCCCAGGAAGCTGAGGCCTGCTTCTATGAGTATAGCGGTAGCAAAATTACTGGCTGCTATCACCATGATAGGCCCGGCAATATTGGGCAGTATATGCCTGTAGATGATACGGCCATCACTCAGTCCGAGTGCTTTTGCTGCGGTGATGTATTCCATTTCTTTCAGTGCCATCGCCTGCCCGCGTATCAGCCTGGCGGCACTCACCCACATGGTCAGCCCTATGGCAATGAATATCTGCCAGAATCCCTTGCCTATGGTCAGTGTGATGGCAAATACGAGCAACAGGGTAGGTATCGCCCAGAGGATGTTAATGAACCACATCACCAGGTTGTCTGTAATGCCGCCATAATACCCCGCAAGCGAGCCTAAAAAGATGCCTATCGTGATGGACAGCAGAACGGCGATAAAGCCCACAGAGAGGCTCACCCTTGCCCCTATCAGCAACCGGGAGAGGATATCCCTGCCATACCTGTCTGTACCTAAATAGAAGGTTTTCTGTTTTATCAGTTTATCCTGCACGTATTGTCGTTGTTCTGCAATGCCGGCGGTCTTATCAACTGCAAGGGAGCTTATAGGATAGATAATGGTGTCCTGTATATCATCATCTATATAGTGGGTCACCAACAGTTCATCGTCACGAAGTGCATAACTGTTTATGGGAACTGTATTGAAGGCTGATGGCGTGCCGCTGAATATTCGGGAAAGGAGGCCCCCCTTTGCTGGTACAGTTGTCTTGGGAACATACAATAACTGTGTGGTGAACCCCGGTTCTTTGGCACCCAGTTCTACTATCATATGATTGGCATATGGTGTATCATCCGGGGCAAACTGGTAGGCAAATATGGCAATAATAGTGGTCAGCCCGATGATACCCAGCGCCACCACAACAGAGGGCTTGCGCAGCAACTTATGCCGCCATCGGGTATTGGGGTTGACATCGTTCATTATTTCAATCCGTATTGGCTTACTAAGTACACGAGGTCGGTAAGGGCAACGGCACCCAGTTTCAGCTCCCTGTGGTTCACCTGTTCAAATACATCATTATTGGTATGGTGCAGGTCGAAATAACGCTGAGGGTCGGGCAGCAGTCCCGCGCAAGGTATACCGCGTTTCTGCAAATAAGAGATGTCGGCACCACCTTCACTATGGTCAAAGTCGTACACGCCATAGGGCAGGAATAGTTTGCGGTAAGCCTGTATCTGTTTGCGTTTCGATTCATCCATTGCCAGTCCGAAACCTCTGGGCGAAAAGCCACCGGCATCTGACTCTATGGCTAGTATATGCTCTTCTTTGTGGGCCATTGATGAGTCGTTGTAAGCCAGGCCACCTTTAAGGCCGTTCTCTTCATTCATGAATAGTACGGCTCTTACCGTGTATCGTGGTTGAATGTTCAGTGCCTTAAGCGTTCTTATCACCTCGATTGATTGTACGCAGCCTGCACCGTCATCATGTGCACCGTCGCCTACGTCCCAGGAGTCCAGGTGTCCGCCAACAACAATTACTTTGTTGGGGTAAACAGTTCCTGTTATTTCACCTATGACGTTATAGGATTTTGCGGTGCCTATCATTCTGCATTCAGCAGTTATCTGTGCGGTTACAGGCCCTTTTTTGAACTGTTGTTCCAGCATATCGGCTGAGGTATTGCCGATAGCTACCGCAGGAATCGGTTTAACTGAATCGGCATAGTGCATGGCACCGGTATGAGGGAAGTCATCTACGCCGGTAGAGACTGAGCGTATGATGATACCGCTGGCTCCCTTGGCAGATGCTATACTAGGGCCTTTCCAACGGTAGGGGCCTGCATCTCCATATCCGTTGAAAGTATGTATGAAGTCTTGCCTGAAACGATAGTTGAAGAATACGATCTTGCCTTTAACGTCTTTAGCAGGTATGCGTTCAAACTCTTCAAAGCTATTGGCGATGATAACCTCTGCTTCCAGTACTTTACCATTAGTGCCAACAGCATTACCCAGTGATAACATCGGCACTTCTATGTACGTATCGCTGTTGCTGAATTTGAGTTTCAGGCTTTCTTTACCCCTTACCCAGTAAGGAACGTCTACAGGCTGTAACCAAACCTTATCAGCACCGGCTGCTTCCATAGCTTTTTCGCCCCAGGCTACTGCTTTTTCAGCTTCAGGGCTGCCACTCAGGCGATGTCCCACATCTTTGCAGAGCACACGCAGGTTGTCGTAGCATTGGCCGTGCAACATGATGTTATCACTGATCTTTTGTAGTACCAGGGAGTCCTGCGCAAATGCCTGGCTGATACATATTGCAGCCGAAATAGATAATAATAATCGCCTCATTACGTAAATATAAAAAACAGGGTAATGATTTTACTTTAATAATGCCATAGATTTGTGCAAATGTTTACATTTACTAACAAATGATCCTTTTATGAACAGGTTTGTAACCCTTTTAACTATTGTTGCTTTATCCGTACTTATGGCTCGTTGTAGCTCTAAGAAAACCGCTTCTAACACAAAATCTCCTGAAGAGATCGTAGCTGACGTAAAGAAAAATTTTACCGAAGCACAAATGCAGGAAGGTATGACCATTTTTCAGGGCCATTGTGGCAAATGTCATGCAATAAAAGAGCCCGAAACGCATACAGTTGATAAGTGGGAAAAGATATTACCAAGGATGAGCCAGAAGGCTAACCTGGATAAGCCACAATCTGACAAAGTCAGGGCTTATGTATTGGCTCACGCCAAAATGTAGACCGGTCATCTGTTATAAAGAAGCAAGTATATGAAGATAGGAATAGTGTGTTATCCCACTTTTGGTGGTAGTGGAGTATTGGCTACAGAGTTAGGTATGGCTTTGTCACTAAAGGGCCACGAAATACATTTTATTTCGTACCAACAGCCTGTAAGGTTGCATTTCCATCCTAATATCTGCTACCACGAGGTCTCCGTGCCTAAGTATCCTTTGTTTGACTATCCACCTTATGAGTCTGCATTAAGCAGCACGTTGGTAAATGTGGTGAATAACAATAAGCTGGATCTGCTGCATATACATTATGCCATACCACATGCTTCCGCTGCCTATTTCGCTATGCAGATATTGAAAAAGACCAACGCTGATATACCTTATATCACAACGCTGCATGGAACGGATATTACGCTTGTGGGTAAAGATGCTACCTATGAACCGGTTGTTACATTCTCCATCAACGAGTCTTCTGCTATAACGGCCGTATCTGACAATTTGAGGGAAGAAACCTATCGCTCTTTTGAGATAGAGAAAGACATTGTCGTTATTCCCAATTTTGTGGATACTGAACGTTTCCGCCAGTCGGACAAGGAACATTTTAAGAAGATGGTGGCACCCAATGGCGAACGCATATTGGTACATGCCTCCAACTTTCGTAAGGTGAAGCGCGTGGACGATGTGATACGTGTCTTTGAGCGTGTTCGCGAGAAAATACCGGCGAAACTGCTGATGGTGGGCGATGGGCCTGAAAGACAACATGCCGAGGAACTGGCTCGTACATTGCGCATATTTAAAGATATCCGCTTCCTGGGTAAGCAAGATCAGATGGATGAGATATTGAGTATTTCAGACCTGTTCCTTCTTACATCTCAGTACGAAAGTTTTGGTTTGTCGGCACTGGAGGCAATGGCATGCGGAGTGCCGGTTATTTCAACCAATGCAGGTGGATTGCCCGAGATCAATGTGCACGATAAGACCGGAGCACTGTGTGAAGTAGGGGATATCATGAGCATGTCGGAACACGCTATACATATTCTCGGAGACGATGCCACACTGGCCAGTTACAAGAATGCTGCCGCACTTCATGCGCGTGGGTTTGAAAAAGGACGAATAGTGCCGATATACGAACAGTTGTACGAAGATGTGGTAAAAGAGTTCAATGCAAGTCACCCGGACCGCAAACCTCTGAACAGGAAGACGGATGATGAGGAAGCTGAGGTGACAGAAGAGGAAGCCTAACCTTCCTGCAGTGCTTCCCAGTATTCAGCGCCACGGCGTGTGTGTGGTATTACTATAGTGCCTCCTACAATGTTGGCTACGGCAAATACTTCATATACTTCGTCTGTGGTCACTCCCTGTTCATGACATTTTTCCAGGTGATATTTTATACAGTCGTCGCAACGTAGCACCATACTGGCAACAAGGCCCAGCATCTCTTTGGTCTTTACAGGTAAAGCTCCCTCTGCATAAGTATTAGTGTCCAGGTTGAATAAACGGTTGATGACTAGGTTCTTTTTACCCAGTATAACCTCGTTCATTTTGCTGCGATATTCGTTGAATTCCTGTACCTGCTTATTCATCTCTTTTTAGCTTTTAGCTGTCAAATGTAAGCAAGAAATTGATCTTATCTAACATCAGTACTGAAAGGATAAACTGCTACTTCTGATCGCACGCCGGGTACTAATTCCATGGTGCTCATATCAATAAAGGTCACATTCCCGTTCCTGCCTATACAGTTAGATGAATGGTGGGGTTTGGTACCATCCGGACTAAGATTGGCATTGACAACTGTTACCATCTGCTGTTCGTCGTCTACTGCTATCCCATAGGGTTGGTACCCGCTTTTGATCTTTTTTACCACTTGTCCGGCTTGCATGTTTACTACAAGCACAGAACCTCTGTTGCCGGGAAATGACATAATATCATCAGGGCAGGTAATAAACATGTTTTTTGTGGTATATGAATAACTCATGAATGCTGGTTTGCTGCCAAGTGGTATGATGTTTATAATGCTGTCGGTAGTCATATCCATCACCCGTACTTCTGCCGACTTTGTACAGGCTATATAACACAAGCCGTTGGTTGTGTCAGCTATAAGGTCTGTCGGGTCGATGATAGAATTATTAAGCAGTTTATTACTATCATTGATGATCCGTTCTTTAATTATGGGGTTGGACATATTATCCATGTCAATGGAGTAGATGTAATTGCCATTGACATTTCCCACGTATGCCTTCTTTAGTTTGCTATTAACGGCAATGCCTGTAGGGTAGTTAAATTTATCATTAAATGTCCATGTATATAATAGGGTCATGCTCTTAAGGTCGGCAATAGCTATCTTTCCGGGTTTGCCATTGTCGACAAAGAAACCATAACGCGAGTCTTCTGAGATGGTAAAGGAGGTCCATTGTCCCGTACCGATATTTATTTCGCCAATCAATTTGTCATCAGTTGCGCTGAATTTCTGCACGATATCTGAAGTGACAAAAAATGATACGTACCAGTGTTGTTTGTCTGGAGCTACTTTTACTGAGTGCGGAAACTCCTCTGATGATTTGTTACCGACTTTTACATATCTCATCTGCAACAAGGTTTCTGCATCAAATACCGTTACCTCATCGCAAAGTTTATTGGTGATATATATTTTCTTTCTGCCGGGATCAAACATCGGCCAAATTTGACCCTTTGAGTCCGGTGCACCTGCAAGTATCCAGTCCCTTAGCGTAAGGTATTCTTTTGTGCTTAATGCAGGCTGATTGACAGGCATGGTGGGTAGTAATGTTACGCCAAAGTTGGTGTCGGTATTGGTATAGTAACACAGCGTACTGAAATCCTGCCGGTAGGGTATAACTGAGCTTCCTAGACTACCACCTTCAAAAAGTTTGTTCCAAGTAGTGAGGTTAAGTGCTCCTGCACCTTTGTAGCTGGCATTGTTATGGCAGCCGGTAACTGCGCATTTGTTGATGATGATATCAGCGACATTTTCAGGATAGTTACTACTACTTGTGTTACGTATAAGAGCAGGTTCATGTTTGCAGGCAACTATAGCAAACAAGAGAACATATATGACCAGTATAGTTGTACGGTATAACATATTGATCTAAGTGAAAGAAGGGGGAATGAATGACCACTCCCCCAGGTAACAGTAAGCGACACCTTAGTTTACCCTGACAATACGTTTGTATGAAATATTGTTACCGGAAACAATTTTCAGAAAATAAACACCTGCGTCATTCTCTGCCAGGTTGAATTGGTATGTGTTGGCATTTTGAACTTGTTGTTCAACAAGTGTGCTTATTTTCTTTCCTGTTATGTTATATAGTTCAATAGTTAATGGTGCTTGTTGCAGGTCAGATAGCGTAACCGTAATCTTATCTGTAGTTGGGTTAGGGTACAAATTTACCGATACCACATTCCCCGTCACTTCATTTACAGCAGTCCCCTCAGCTACTATAGTAACCCAATAATCTTCCATTTCACCGTGATAGTCTATCGGGTCCTTAGGCTCATCGCACGGCGTCGGAACAACATGGCCGGCATCAGAGCTCATCTTTGCTGTTGCCCGCAGACGCGTTGTTCCCAACGTGGCAGTCATCGGAACGGTAAAACTATCTGTAAATGTTCCTGCTGCAACAAAATCCTTTGTAATGATCGTTTCTCCTGCATCTGTAAAGTCTTTGTTGCCATTATAATCCAGCCAAACACGAATATTATTCCGTGCGTTAGCAAAAGCAGGAATAGTTGCATCTTTTGTATGAAGTATAGTCAGTGCATAAGTTTTGCCTCTTTCTAATACAGTTGAATCTCCCGTTTCAACAATGGAAGGGGAGGATAAGGGATTCTCAACATTTGCTGATGACCTGTTTATGTTTCGTAGTTTGAAATTGATAATACCAGGCTGGTTTGTACTATATGATGTTCTGCCGGGTAGCATACAGTATTGGGCCTTTGCAGATGAATATGATATAGTTACCAGTAATAGTAAAAGAGTAAAGTTTTTCATGTCTTTTTTTGCCTAAAGTAAGTTCAGCTACGCCTGTTAAACATATAATGATGCATAACAATGCTTAAAGAAGCTTAACAAGCGTGCTTTTCTGACGAATCAATGACATAGGTACTAACCGGTTGTTAGTAATATGAAAGTCTATTCCCGTAGAACGTATCATATTTATACCACAAAGATTTTACTTTATGGTATGTGTACAATAAAAAAACGGCACCGAAGCGCCGTTTTTTTTATGCAAGTTTATCTGTTGCTACTTTATAGGCCGGGTCCTCTATAATATTCACTTCTATTACTTCTTCCGCATTTTTCAGTAACTGCCTGCAGTCCCCGCTCAGGTGACGCAGGTGTAATTGTTTTCCTGCAGTCTTATATTTTTCAGTAAGCCTGTTCAAAGCTTCAATGCCTGACATGTCTGCAACACGGCTTTCCCTGAAGTCGATGATCACTTCTTCCGGGTCATTCTGAATATCGAATTTTTCGTTGAATGCGGCTACCGAGCCAAAAAACAACGGACCATATATCTCGTAGTGTTTCACCCCGGCTTCATCCATATACTTGCGGGCACGAATACGTTTTGCATTCTCCCATGCAAATACAAGGGCAGCTATTATTACACCTATAAGTACTGCCAGTGCCAGGTTGTGCAGCACTACAGTAACAAGTGCTACTATAATAATAACCAGCACATCGTGCGTAGGCATCTTGCCGAATGTTCTGAGGCTGGCCCATTCAAATGTACCTATCGACACCATGATCATGACACCAGTGAGCGCAGCCATTGGTAATTGTTCGATAAGAGGGGCGCCAAACATAATGAACATCAACAGCATAACTGCGGCTATAATACCCGACAGCCTTGCGCGTGCCCCTGACGAAATATTGATAAGGCTCTGGCCTATCATGGCACACCCTCCCATGCCAAAGAAGAAACCCGATGTTACATTGGCAACGCCTTGCGCCACACATTCTTTATTACTGCGTCCTCTTGTTTGTGTTATCTCATCTATCAGGTTCAGTGTCAAAAGGCTTTCTATCAAGCCTACACCTGCTACTATCAACGCATAAGGAAATATTACCTCAAGGGTTTCCCATGTGAAAGGAACTGCGGGAATATGGAAAGGAGGAAATCCACCTTCAATAGAGGCTATATCGCCTACTGTTCTTGTGTCTATACCCAGTCCTATTACAATAGCAGATATAACGAGTATAGCTGTAAGTGAAGCAGGAATGGCTTTAGTTATCTTGGGCAATCCCCATATGATGAGCATGGTCAGCAAAACTAATCCCAGCATCAACATAAGGGTAGATCCGGTCATCCAATGCAGTGTACCTGTATTATCCGCTTCTTTGAACTGTGTAAGCTGTGCCATAAAGATGACGATAGCCAGGCCATTTACAAACCCGTACATCACAGATTGAGGTACAAGGCGTATGAACTTACCCAGTCGAAATATGCCTGCCAGTACCTGCATAATGCCCGCCAGTATCACAGTTGCGAAAATATATTCCTGTCCGTGAGTTACTACCAGGGCGGCAATCACAACGGCAACTGCACCTGTCGCTCCGGATATCATGCCCGGTCTGCCACCTAGTACAGATGTTACCAGCCCCATTACAAATGCAGCATAGAGGCCTATCAGGGGAGACAACCCTGCTATGAGCGAAAAGGCTACAGCTTCCGGCACCAATGCAAGTGCAACAGTGAGACCGGATAGTATCTCGTTCTTATAATTAACCTTCTGTCTGAAGTCAAATAATTGAAATATCGGCTTCATGAATTATTCTATATGACTATTATGGTATTGGATGTTGCCTATAAGGCGTTTTGCAATTAGCTCCCGGTAGTTATCTGAACCTGATAACTGATTAAGAATTATTATGCTCTGTCTTGGGAGGTGCAAAGGTACTGGTTTGAGGGATGTATTGCAAAATAAATATGTACTGAATTGCTTGTATTATATAGTAGATTAGCGTCCCGGTATCAATAATGCAGAATAAAGGATCTCTCAGACAATATGATGTAATAATAGCAGGTGCAGGACCTGCAGGATGTGCTGCTGCATTAGCACTGAAAGACAGTGGGTTGAAAGTAGCACTACTGGAGCGGGATATTTTTCCAAGGGATAAAGTGTGTGGAGATGCTGTGCCCGCGAGAGCCATCAATACGCTGCGTAAGATAGATACTGTATTGGCAGATACCTTTAATAGTTTTGAACAAAAGTTGCTGACCAGGCATACTGATGTTGTGTATAACAACAAATCCCTGAAACTACACTGGCAGATACCGGCTTATACCTGCAAACGTATTGATCTTGATAACTACCTGTTTCAGCTGGTACAGCAATATGCGAGTACTGATGTTGTACAGGATTGCAAAGTGGTAAGTGTTGGGCCCGGAGAACAAGGGTATGTAATAACAGACAAGCAAGGGAATACGTACCATGCAAAATTAGTGATAGGTGCTGACGGTGCTCAAAGTGTTACCTCGAAGCAACTTACCTCAACCATTTTAGACAGGGAACATCATATTGGTGCGGTAAGAGCTTACTACAAAGGAATAGATAAGCTGGATGCAGACAAGACAGAAATGTATATCAACAAGAATTTTTTGCCGGGTTATTTCTGGATATTTCCTGTAGCAGGAGGTATGGCTAATGTTGGTTTCGGGATGATCAGCAGTGATATCGTAGCGAAAAAGGCCAACCTGAGAGCCATGTTCTACGATTTCATTTACGGAGTGCCCGGGTTAAAGGAACGCTTTAAGTACGCTGAACCTGTAGGTAAGCTGGAAGGGCATAGCCTGCCATTGGGCTCAAGAAGAGTACAGATGTCGGGAGATAACTTTATGTTATGCGGTGATGCGGCATCGCTGATAGACCCGATAACCGGAGAAGGTATTGGTAATGCTATGGCAAGCGGCAGGTTGGCGGGGCTGCACGCTATTCGTTGTTTTGAACATAATGACTTTTCTGCTGCGTATATGAAAACATACGACAACGCAGTATGGAAAGAGCTGGGTGATGAATTGCTTCTGCGTACACGGGCACAAAAGTTATTCAGACGTATGCCCGCTTTGCTGGACGTTGTATTCTTGGTTGCGGGGTGGGAGCCTGTAAGGAAGTTAATACAGGAGCGTTTTTAACAAGTACATCTACTGCCCCTTTTGATATAACAGAAATAGGGGGTACTTTAAAGTTTCAAACAGTATTACATGTCAATATTTCGTCGCAAAACTCTTGAACATATTAATAAGGAAGTAGCCAGTGGCATGAGCGATGCACATGCCGCAGGTATGAAACGTGTTCTGGGTGTACGCGACCTTACGTTCATGGGGGTAGCGGCAATAGTTGGCGCAGGTATCTTTTCGACCATAGGCAAGGCTAGCTTTGAAGGCGGTCCCGGAATTGTTTTATTATTCCTATTCGTGTCTGTGGCTTGCGGATTTGCAGCCATGTGTTATGCTGAATTTGCCAGTATGGTACCTGTGTCGGGAAGCGCGTATACTTATTCATATGTTGCATTCGGAGAAATAATAGCCTGGATCATAGGGTGGGACCTGTTGATGGAATACGCGATAGGCAATATTGCAGTAGCTATTTCGTGGAGCGATTATTTTACATCGTTGCTGGAAGGTTTCGGGCTGCATGTACCTCACTGGATGACCATGGATTACTGGACCGCAAAAGACATGGGTACTGAGGCAGCTAAGGCTGCATGGATGAATGCCCCTGAATTAGGTGCCGTAAAACTGATCTTTGACCTACCTGCATTCTTTATCACATTTATCATTACATGGATCATATATGTGGGTATAAAGGAGAGCAAGCGTAGTACCAATGCAATGGTGATATTTAAGCTGGCAGTGATTGGGCTGGTGATACTGGCAGGTATGTTTTATATACAGCCTGATAACTGGAGCCCGTTTATGCCCAATGGACTGAGAGGGGTTATGGGCGGCACTGCTGCAGTGTTCTTCTCTTATATCGGCTTTGATGCTATTTCAACTACAGCAGAGGAGTGTAAAGATCCGCAACGAGATCTGCCCAAGGCTATGTTCAATGCTCTTATTATATGTACCATCTTATATATTGCTATAGCCCTGGTACTGACAGGTATGGTCAGCTATATGGACCTGAATGTGGGCGACCCGCTTGCATATGTATTCCAGGCCAATCATGTTGACTGGCTGGCTGGCATTGTCGCCATCAGTGCTATTGTGGCTACTGCCAGTGTATTGATGGTATTTCAACTGGGGCAGCCACGTATATGGATGAGTATGAGCCGCGACGGCCTCTTGCCTGCTGCTTTTTCACGTATTCACCCCAGGTACGGTACTCCTTCTTTTTCTACTATACTTACGGGGCTGGTAGTGGGTATTCCTGCTATGTTCCTGAATCTTGATGTTGTAGTAGACCTGTGCAGTGTTGGTACCTTATTTGCATTTGTACTGGTGTGTGCAGGTATTATACGGCTTCAGCAACAACGTAAGAAGCTTTTGGCAGAGGGCAGGGCAGACGAGCTACCTCCCAGCAGGTATAAAGTACCGTATATAAACGCAAAGTATATAGTGCCTGTTTTATTTCTTCTTACTGTAACATTGTATGCCATGAATAATCCGGGAGGTATCGGTGCATTGTTTGAAGCAAAAGGAGAGGGTTATAACGGTATCAGGGAACAGATTCCATTTATTGCATTCGGTATCGTGTTTCTTATTATGTCTGTATTGTCGTACCTGCACGACTACTCGTTGATACCGGTGGTTGGTTTTCTTTGTTGCAGCTATTTGCTCTGCGAATCCGGCACTTCAAATTGGGAACGTTTCCTTATATGGTTGGTGATAGGTCTTGTCGTATACTTTACTTACGGTAGATATAAAAGTAAACTGAATAAAGCAGAGCAGGCTTAAAGCCTGCTCTTAATAGTATCATTTACAGAAAGTAATTAGTCTTTGTTGTCACTTTCGCTATAGTAGTTGTTCTCCTCATCTTCTTCACCTATTTCTTCGTCATCGTCGTCCAACTCACTACCGGGTATATCAAGGTCGCTGCCTGATTCATCGATCTCTTCATTCAGAGGGTCTCCGTCATCGTCAGTATTATCCAACTGTGTGTTACCCATTTGTTCATCATCTCCTTCATCCATGTCCTTGTCCTTATCTCCCAGAGACTCCAGGTCTTCCTGAGTAACGTCTCCGTCAGTGCTCATGACAATTTCATCTTCTTGCTTGTGGTAGTTGCTTGTCATTGTAACTTCAATTTAGTGTTGTTTGTTAAAGAGGCGGAACTCTTCTGTGCTCGTATTGTTTCCAGTTGATGTCTCCACCCATTGTCCCGAAAAAACGCCTGAAGCTTGATTGCTCATCAGTGAGCGAAGCATTAAAGTTTTTACTTCTTGCCAGTTCAGGATTGATCTCAGGATTGAAGTTACTATATTTTTTTACAGAGTCCATGACAAAAGGCATATGATATATTTGTGTCCCGAAGCGCACTTTTGTGAACTTACGGAGCAGGGCAGACTGAAAGGGGTCAGATGCCAATGCCAATACTTTGAAATGGTGTTTTTTAGCCACCAGGTAAGAGTAGTAAGCATTTTCAGTGCTGTGTCTGGCCATCGTGTCATAAAAGATATTTTCTTTGGGTATACCCAGCGCCTGTGCATATAGTCCCATTACTTTTGATTCATAATACGGCTGGTATACGGCATTACCTGAGAAGATAATGTTCTTTGTCATGCCGTTCTTATACAGCACATATGCCCATATAACACGAGCCTTCATTACTGAATCCCAATGGCCATTCTGCAATGGGATACCGGGAACAATGATCGCATCAAAAACTACGTTATGTTCCTTTGCATTTTCAAATGCCCTTTTGGGCCCTCCCACTACAGATATGCAACCGGAACAATAAAGGATAAAAGAAAGCAGTAATATTGAAACGATATATTTCATTGAACTAATATTTTTTCTGTAACAATTACAGCCTTATAAAGTTCAATGATATAGTGTGAATGTATCTATAAAACTTATTGATAGTCTTTTACAATATTTTTCAGTTCGTTCAGCTTCATCAGGGCCTCAACAGGAGTGAGCGTGTTAATATCTGTTTCGGACAAAACTTTCTGTATGTCCCGCAGGTCGTCTGTAAGGCCATTGAAGATATTCAACTGGTAGTTGGCGGCTGCAGGTTGCACTTTCTTTATCTTTTCGGACGTAGAGCTTTCGCTGCTGTGCTTTTCTTCCAGTAGGCTGAGTATCTCGTTGGCGCGATCTAACAGAGAGTGGGGCATACCTGCCATCCGTGCTACCTGTATACCAAAGCTATGGCGACTGCCGCCCGGTGCCAGCTTACGCAGGAATATTACTTTGTTGCCGGTTTCTTTGTGGGTGATATGGTAGTTCCTGACCCTCTCTAATCGTTGTTCGAGCTCATTCAGTTCGTGGTAGTGGGTGGCAAACAATGTTTTAGGTTTTGCTGCTGTATTGTGCAGATGCTCAACAATTGACCATGCTATTGATATACCGTCATAAGTACTAGTACCACGACCTATTTCATCCAGCAATACAAGGCTGCGTTCCGTTATGTTATTGATGATACTGGCTGTCTCGTTCATCTCCACCATAAAGGTACTTTCGCCACCACTCAGGTTGTCTGAAGCTCCTACTCGTGTAAATATTTTATCTGTCAGCCCGATCTTTGCACTATCGGCAGGTACAAAGCTGCCCATGTGTGCCATCAGGGTTATGATAGCAGTTTGCCTGAGTAGTGCTGATTTACCACTCATGTTTGGCCCGGTCAGGATAATGACCTGTTGTTCAGTTTTGTCTAACACAAGGTCGTTGGCTATATAAGCTTCTCCCGGGGGGAGTTGTTGCTCAATTACAGGGTGGCGTGCCTGCTTTATGTTCAGTACAGGTTCCTGCGTTATTTCAGGCCTGTGGTATTTGTATTGTTTTGCATTGTAAGCAAAGCTCAGCAGGCAATCCATCTGGGCTATGATATGTGCATTGGTCTGTATAGTTGAGATGTAAGGCTCTATTTCTGCCAATAATTGCTGATACAGATCCAGCTCTATAGCCAGTATTTTTTCTTCTGCACCCAGTATCTTCTCCTCATACTCTTTCAGTTCCTGTGTTATATATCGCTCGGCGTTGGCCAGGGTTTGTTTACGTACCCATTCAGGAGGTACCTTGTCTTTATGGGTATTGGTTACTTCGAGGTAGTAGCCAAATACATTGTTGAAGGATATTTTGAGCGAAGGAATACCTGTGCGTTCTGATTCTTTCTGTTGTATCTCCAGCAGGTATGTCTTGCCACTGCGTGATATCTTTCTCAGGTCGTCCAGTCCTTTATGAACCTCTTCCCTGATGATGCCGCCTTTTGCTGTTTGTGCCGGGGCGTCATCAACTATCGTATTCAGTATACGTTCCTGCAACTCTGTAAGGGGCTGCATCAGCCGGGTCATGTTCGCCAACTGCTCGTAACCATCGTTGTTACATAAATCCAGTATCTCGGCCATGAAACGAAGACTTTTGGCCAGTTGCAGTACCTCGCGTGGATTGGCTTTCTTCAGTGGTATCTTGCCTACCAGTCTTTCTACATCGCCTATCTGTTTCATCAGGTTGACGATGGATATATTCAGGGACTGGTCTTTGATGAGATGACTCACCAGGTCTAACCTGTTGTTGATACGGTGTATGTCGAACAGGGGGAATATCATCCAACGTTTCAACATACGGGCACCCATTGAAGTACAGGTACTGTCGATAGCCTGCAGCAGGCATGCTCCTTTTTCATCAGTGCTGTGAACCAGTTCCAGGTTACGGATGGTAAACCTGTCCATCCAAAGGAAGTCATCGGCAACTATGCGCTGCAGGGTGTTTATATGTTGCAGGTTGGCATGTTCAGTATCTTTCAGGTAGTGCAGTGTTGCTCCTGCTGCAATAGCCGCCGCTTTAGAACCGTCAAGGCCATATCCTTTAAGTGAAGTTGTCTGGAAGTGCCCTGTCAGCAGGTCGTAAGTATATTGCTCCTGGAATACCCATTCGTCCAGCAAAAAGGTGTATACCTTGGTGTCAAACTGCTCGCGGAATCTCTTTTGTTGCGACTTGGACAGCAGTACTTCAGAGGGCTGAAAGCTTTGCAGCAACTTGTCCATATATTCTGCGATGCCTTGTGCAGCATAAAATTCGCCTGTACTGATGTCTACAAAGGCTATACCACATTGGTCGTCTCCCAGGTAAAGGGCAGCCAGAAAGTTGTTGGTCTTGTTCTCTAATAACTTGTCATTGGTAGCTACGCCGGGTGTTACCAGTTCTGTAACACCTCTTTTTACAATACCTTTTACTGTTTTGGGGTCTTCCAACTGATCGCAAATGGCTACACGGTAGCCGGCCTTTACCAATTTGTGCAGGTAGGTGTCAACAGAGTGGTGAGGGAAACCCGCCAGCTCAATATGTGAGGCGGAGCCATTGGCCCTTTTGGTCAACGTAATACCTAATACACGGGATGAGATAAGCGCATCCTCGCCAAAGGTCTCATAGAAATCGCCCACACGGAACAACAATACAGCATCGGGGTATTTTGCTTTGATTTCCCCGTGTTGTTTCATCAATGGTGTTTCTGCTGATTTCTTTCCTTTTGCCATGCTAATTGTACAAACCTAATAAAAACTTAGGGTTTAGGTTCTATCAGAAAATCTTTGGAGAAAGATACATTGTATCCACCTTTTTTCCAGCCTACGCTTTGCCAGTTGTCACTGACTATTATGGGCAAGTCCAGTTTGCCACCCTTTACGTTCAAGGGTAAAGAGAAGCCTGCCACTACATTGGTAAAGCGACAGTAAAGTTTCTTTTCTTTCTTGTTGACATACCATTCCAGTACGGGTATGTTTTTGGAGCGCAGGTACTGGTCGAAGAACTTATCCAGTTTTAGGCCTGTCTTGTCCATAATGTATTGCTCTACCTGTTTCGATGTCACAATCTTATGATAGAAGTCTTTGTTCAGTCCACGCAACAACTGCCTGAACTGCTCATCGTCATTCATCATTACACGTATCATATGCACCACAGCAGCGCCTTTATCATATTTATCTGGCGAGCCTTCATCCTGTATACCATATTTGCCTATCACAGGCGATTGGTTCAATATATTCTTCCACTCACCACGAGCATATTGAAAGGCCTTATCCTTGCCAAAGGCACATTCTGCAAAGAGGGCCTCCGTGTATGTCGTGAACCCTTCGTGCAGCCAATTGTCGGCTATATCCTGTGCTGTAATACTATTCCCAAACCACTCGTGCCCGCTTTCGTGCACAATAATAAAGTCGAAAAGAAGACCTACGCCGCTGCCGCTTCTGTCCTCGCCACGGTAGCCCATTTTGTATTCGTTGCCATAGGCCACAGCGCTCTGGTGTTCCATACCCAGGTAAGGTGCTTCAACCAGTTTGTATCCATCTTCGTAAAAAGGGTAGGGGCCCATCCAGTATTCAAAGCAGTGCAACATCTGCTTGGTTACCTTGAAGTGTTCACGGGCTACCTTTTCATGATATTTCAGCGGGAAGAACCCCAGATCCAGTATTCCCTTTTCTCCTTTTATGGTATCCGGCCATCCGGCATAGTCACCAATGTAAAAGGTGGCATCGTAAGTATTGATGGGGTTCTTTACACGCCATACCCAAAGCGAGTAAGTGCTGTCTTTGGTGTCTTGCCTGTCGGCAAATTTGCCGTTGCTGATGGTGATAAGACCATAAGGAACATATAAGTTCATGGTCATGCCGTTGTCCGGTTCATCACCCTGGTAGTCTTTGCAGGGCCACCAACTGCTGGCGCCCAGGCCCTGGCAGGCAACAGCTATCCAAGGTTTGCCCGTACTGTCTTTTGTCCAGACGAAACCACCGTCCCATGGGGGCAACTTAGCTTGCCTGGGTTTGCCATGATAGTATAGTTCTATCTTGTGCTCCTTATTGCCATCCCATTTACCAAAGTCATGTATCAGCCAGTACACATTTCCATCTCGTGCTATCTTTATTTTCTTCTTTTCATATACAGCGCTATCCAGCATCATTGGTTCCTGCAAGTCTACCTGCATACTATCGGGCACAACATCAGCCTTGATGATGGTCATGATGTTCATGCCTGAGATGCTTTTCTGAGCCGTATCAAAAGACACATACAGGTAATATTCCTTTACATCCCACCAGTTGCGGCCATTGGTATTGCTGCCTCGCAGGCTGTCCTGACTCGTATAAGCAAATGTGGTATTTGCAGGAAGCAAATACCACAAGAACAACATAGTATATAGTGCGAGATACCTCATTGTTTATTGTCCGTTTCCGGTATTCATGATATCATTCAGTTCAACTTCAAATACCAGTACGCTGTTTGCCGGTATTTTAGGGCTGGGGGAGTTAGGCCCGTATGCCATAGTTGACGGAATGTAAAGGGTAGCTTTGCCACCTTTTTTCAGCAGGGCTATTCCTTCATCCCAACCTTTAATGACATTACCTGCACCTAACATGAATTCGAATGGTTCAACATGCTGGAACTGAGGGTCAACATTTGAGTCGAACTTTTCGCCATTCAGCAGCATACCGGTATAGTTTACAGATACTTTCTGTCCTGCTCTTGCATTTTCACCACTACCCGGCGTTTTGATCGCATAGTACAATCCGGATTCTGTTTTCTGTGCTTTGATCTTGTTCCTGGACAGATAGTCTTTTATAAGCTGTTCATCAGTTTCTCCTTGTTTTGCAGCTTTCTCTTCATCCATTTTCTTTTTCACTGCCTGTGGCGTAACTGAAACTATCCTCAGGTTGTACAATAGTTTTTGACCTTCACCTTTTTTCATCCATGGCGCTTCTGGTACACCTGCAGCTATCAATGAATCAACAGAAAGGCGAACCTGAGCGCTGTCTCCTGCGGTCATATGTTTCAATGCTTCCAGCAGGTCTCCTTTAAAAGGTGATTTCTGCAGTTGGAGTGGAGCCGGTTGTCCGTTGCCCATTGCATCACGTGTATCGAATATGATGCTGTCTCCGACCATTGTGTTCAGGTGTATTTCCAGGAAGTCGCCATAGTCAGGGTAAACATCACCGGGTACATCTGTGATGATCTTATAGTCTGTACCTGCTTCCAGCGTAGTATAACCATCAGGAGTAATACTACCTTTTGAATCAGATACAGGCACTTTTGCAGTTTCTGTTTTAGTGCTTTTATCTTTTTTGCTATCTTTTTTAGTTTGTGCATGTGCAGCGGGAACGCTTAGTGCACTGATAAAAAGGGTTGTGATAAATATAGACGTAGTCTTTTTCATGCTTTAATTAATTATATTATGTTTATCTGTTAAAAATCAACTAACTCAACATCGAATATCAATGCAGAGTTAGCCGGTATTTTCGGGCTGGGAGAATTCTCACCATATGCCAGGTATGACGGGATATACAGAGTCGCTTTTTCACCTTTTTTCAGCAGGGCGATACCTTCGTCCCACCCCCTGATCACTTGTCCGCGACCTAATATGAACTCAAAAGGATCCTTGTCTTCGTTAGAATCAAAAACAGTACCATCCATCAGTTTTCCTGTATATTTTACTTTTACCTTTTGCCCTGATATTGGTTTTTCTCCATCAGTAGCTTTGGTTACCAGGTAGTACATACCGGAAGGGCGCTTTTTAGGTGTTACTTTGTGTTTCTTAAAGTAAGCATTCAGCGTCTTGTCTTCTTTCTCCGGGTCGCCGGATTCTTTGGCTTTCTCTGCCCTTTCTTTATCCAACTGCTCTTGAGTCTTTACAGATACCAATTCAATGGAGTAGGTAATGTATTCACCTTCCTTCATCCATGGTTGCAGGTTCTGCTTGTTTGCCTTCAATGTATCAACCGATACCATGAATATACCACTGTCTCCCGGTGTCATAAGTGGGAATACCTCTGACAGGTCGCCATGGAAACGAGGCAAGCTAACCGGGAAGTTGACCGGCTTGCCACCTGTCTGCTCCCTCGAGTTAAATATCAGGCTATCGCCCGAATAGGTTTTGATGAATATTTCAACATAGTTACCTTCCTGGGGGTAATTCTTACCTTTTGCATCTTTCGGAATTTTGTATTTAATGCCACTTTGGGTTGTTTGAAAAGGTACATCTTTTACCGCCACCTTTTTGGTTGATGAACAACTGAAAAGTGAAAAGCAAATAAAGCAGGTAACTATATATTGAAAGTATCTCATCTATCCTTACTGTTTGTCTGTTAAACTGAAATTATTGTGCAGGTTTAGTGTCGCCCGGTTCGATGTTCCTGATCTCTACTTCGAACACCAGTATCGCATTAGCTCCCATATCGGGTCCCATATCCCTTGGGCCATATGCCAAAGGTGAAGGTATAAAAAACCTCGCTTTGCTGCCTTTGTTCAACAACAGGATACCTTCATCCCAGCCGGGGATTACCTGGCCTACACCTGCGTCGAAAGAGAATGGTTCCACATGGTTAAACTGCGGATCAACATTTGAGTCAAAAGGTTTTCCTTCCAGGTTGGTACCTGTGTAGTTTACCGTTACCTTCTGACCTTTTTCTACGTTCGGACCTGAACCTTGTTTGTCTATGATGTAATACAGGCCTGATTCCGTTTTTTGTGGTGTAAGGTGCTTTTCTGCAAAATATGCCTGCAGTTTTGCATCATCATTTTCTTTTTGTTTGCTGGCTGCCTCTTCTTCTTTTTTCTTCACATCTTCGGCAGACTCAACAGACAACAGTTGTACTTCATATATTACAGTGTCGCCGCTCTGAGCAAATTCAGGGAAGTTGCCCTGTGCATACTTTTTAGCAGAGTCAACAGGGACGTAGAATATAGCACTATCACCTGCGGTAAGTAGTGTCATGCCATTTATCCAGTCGCTTTTGAAAGTACCCTCCATCAGTGGGAATTTGAATGGTTGGTTACCATTTATCTGGCGAGAGTTCAGCAGAGTGCTGTCACCGATACGTATATTAACATGCATTTCTACGATGTCATTTACTTTTGGATGTGTTTCTCCCGGTTCGTCCTTAATAATGCGATACAGAAGCCCGTCTGATGTTTTTTTGTAACCGCCTGTTTTGTCGCAGCTTGTAAAACCTACGCTAATTGCGCCAATTGCTAATGCTAAAATCTGATTTTTTGTCATGTTTATTTTTTATCGGGGGTGAATATCGGATAAAATTTGCTTAAATAATGTTACAGTGTCCGTAAAACTTTCGGTTGCACGTCCTCCGGAGGCGTTAAAATGCCCGCCGCCGTTAAAATGTTGCCTGGCAAATGTGTTCACATCAAAGTCTCCTTTGCTGCGGAACGACAGTTTCACCTCGTCGCCACGTTCGGTTATCATAGTGGCGA
This sequence comes from Chitinophagales bacterium, assembly GCA_020636495.1. Lineage (NCBI taxonomy): Bacteria > Pseudomonadati > Bacteroidota > Chitinophagia > Chitinophagales > Chitinophagales bacterium. The sequence goes on from JACJXQ010000008.1 coordinate 1,929,351, forward strand.
AACGTATGTTGGCAATGCTGAGCGGGTAATTGACCAATCCTTCCATATCGCCGGTGTTTACGCCAAACAGCTTAATATCTTTGCGGGACAGGCTGATGAGTCCGGCATGATATTGAGGGAATATCTCCATTTTCTCCAATAATACATATCCGAGAAAATGCATGCGTTTAATGTCCCAGCAGTCGTATATGTGCTCATGTATCTTGGCGTGCTCCAGTCCCCGGGTCATCAGGTCGGCCACCATGCGGTGTGTATCTGCCGTTGTTACCGGGAAGCGGAAAGACCCTGTGTCAGTTAATGCTCCGGTGTAAATACATTCTGCCATCTCTTTGTTAATCATATCGTTATCTCCCGATAGATTAATGAAGTCGTACACCATTTCGCAGGTACTGCTCTTTTTAGCATCACTCATGCCATAGGTCCATACATCGGCCGGGAACAAGTGGTGGTCTATGAGTACTTTAGGCTGTGTGGCCTCTTCCAGTGCTTGCTCCATATGCTTGGTGCGTGAGTAATTGTTGAAATCGACACAGAAGATAAAGTCAGCCTCTTTGATCGCTTTTTTTGCGAGTTCGGGTTCGGCCTCGTAGTTCAACATATTTTTAACGCCAGGCATCCAAGCCAGGAATTCCGGCCACTCGCCCGGGCTGACCGGGGTGACATGGTGTCCTTTTTTCACGAGGTAATGGTACAGACCGAGCATACTACCGATCGCATCTCCATCCGGTTTGTGGTGTGTGGTGATGAAGATCTTTTTGGGTGCCTGTAACAGCGGTAGTATATCCTGTATTGGTCTCATATCTGCCCTCGAACATTAAAATAAGCTGCAAAAGTACGTTTCTGAGTGCATCTATCACAGCTATTCATTTTAAAATCACAAATAAACCCTACTTTTGCGCCGTCTTTAATAAAAATTAAATAAGATAGATCATGTCTAACCGTACATTTACTATGATAAAGCCGGATGCGGTGCGTGCCGGTAACATAGGTAATATCCTGCAAATGATGAACAAAGCAGGTTTTAAGATCATTGCAATGAAATATACCAAGCTGAGCAAAGAGCAGGCAGGTATGTTCTACGCAGTACACAAAGAGCGTCCTTTTTACGGTGAGCTGACCGAGTTTATGAGCAGTGGCCCTATTGTAGCGGCGATACTGGAAAAAGACAACGCAGTTGAAGATTTCCGCAGCCTGATAGGTGCTACTAACCCTGCTGAGGCTGCTGAAGGTACTATCCGCAAGGCTTATGCTACTTCTATTGGTGAAAATGCCGTTCATGGTTCTGATAGTGATGAGAATGCTGTGATAGAAGGTGACTTCTTCTTCAGCATGCTGGAAAGGTTCTAAGTTTTCATTCGTTAATATATTGTGTCCCGCCGGGTGCTGCCCTGCGGGACATTTTTTTATTCTTCCGATACGCCTGCCTGGCCCGCCACCTCGCGGAACATATCTTCCAGGCTGCGGTTAGCCGATCTGATATTTTCCATGCTGTCATCGGCAACAAGGTTGCCACTGCTTATGATCATAACACGGCTGCACATAGCCTCTACCTCCTGCATGATGTGCGTTGACAAGAGTACGGTCTTCTCTTTACCGATACGTGTTATCAGGTCTCGTATCTCTACTATCTGTAATGGGTCCAGGCCGGAGGTAGGTTCGTCCAATATCAGCACTTCGGGGTCGTGGAGCATTGCCTGCGCAAGGCCGGTACGTTGTTTATAGCCCTTGCTGAGCATACCTATCTTTTTATGCGCCTCTTTGGTAAGCCCTGTCATATGTATCATTTCCTCTATGCGGTCTTTGGGCTTTTTGATGCCGTGTATGCCCGCACTCAGCTCCAGGTACTCACGAACATACATATCGTAATACAGCGGGTTTGCTTCGGGCAGGTAGCCGATCCTTTTGCGTACATCCATGGATTGTTTGACGATATCGTAGCCGCAAACACTGGCTGTGCCCGCAGTAGGGGGCAGGTAGGTGGTGATCATCTTCATGGTAGTAGATTTACCCGCGCCGTTCGGCCCGAGGAAACCAACTACTTCGCCTTTATTCAGTGTGAATGATATATTGTTGACAGCGGTCTGCTCGCCGTATATTTTAACCAGGTTGTTGACAATAATGGACATGGTGCGAATTTATGAAATTGGTCAATTAGTTAATGGGGTAAAAAGTTAAAAGGTGATAACCGTGACGATTTTGTTCCAATTGTTCCTGTTTTGTTTCCTGTAGAGGGTATTTTGTTCCTGTTTTTTCATTGGTGAATATTTGTAATTTATTTGTAATCAATGTTTTGGGGCTGGTTTGTTTCTTTTTGTTTCCTGTTGTGCAACGAAAAAATAGAATGTACACATAAAAAATCCCGCAATAAGTGCGGGAGGTGTTATTGTTAGGTTGATATGGTTTGTATAGTTTCACATGTTGTTTTATAATAGCAAATATACTAAATAATATTTTAAAATAAAATTTAAATAGTATTTGGTTTGGATATGGGATATTTATATATAATCTTGCATTGACTATATAGTTACTACAGATTATCTTCACGAAAAAATCGACCGTTTATGACTTATAAACATCTACTATTAGCAGCCGCAGTTGCTGTCAGTTTTGCATCCTGCACTACAACCAGCAGGACAATGAGGGAACCCAATTCGCTGGTGAAATTCGAAAAAGATGATTTTATTTTTAGTGACCAGGTAGATGGTACAGCAAAAGAAATAAAGGTACTGGGTATAGACTGGAGTCGCTTACTGAAGAAAGAAAGCGGGTACATCGGCGATAAATCTGCCGTGACCAGTGCTAAGATACCTGTTGTTGGCAGCATGATAGCTACAGATAAGGTAGGAAATTATGCATTGTACAATATGATGATAGATAACCCGGGTTATGATGTAGCTTTCTATCCTAAATATGCCTACAAAGTGCGCAGGCCTGCAATAGGTATCGGTTTTATTGTGAAGATAACGGAGGTGAAAGCAACAGCCAGGCTGGCCAAGATCACTTTGTCTGAAGATCAGAATGATGATTAACTATTAATAAAGATATAGTGTTGAGGCCCGTGCATATGTGCGGGCCTTGTTCTTTAAATACCTAGGGCTACAAACAAGCCTACGGACAGAAAACGATCGGCGAAGCTGCTGTTGCCAACATCGCTGCGATTGGCACCATAATACTTTATCGTAGCATTATTCATGCTGCCTGAAGCAGAACCGGAAAAATCTATACCTGCTTTATACCTTTTGCCACCTGCCTTTTCAGGGCTTATTCTGTAAGCGAGTTGTATTGTGTACAAGGACTTTACAGGTAGTAGTGACGGGGTTTTATTTCCCCATGTGTCATTTGAGTACATAGCAAGGTCTTTGTACTTATCGCTTGTTATATTAAGTAGGACAAGGCTGTTATCATTAATTTTTCCATTTACCGGTACGCTGAATATCGCGCCAAATGAGATGTCTATCTTAGCGCGCTTTGTTACTGGTATGGTATGCCCGAACTTGATATAGGGGTCGATATTATGGCTTGTGAAGGCTATTGCCCCGGTATATGCCTGGTTTGTGTTAGTAAAGCCCGCTTTATCTGCCCTGTAGTTGATATTGAGTTTATGCGGGATTATCCTGTAATCCATACCTGCAGACATGAAAAAGTGATGTGTTACCTCTCCACGGAATTCCAGCCCGATGCGCGATGAAGCAGTATTACTGATCGTCAGTGCATTGGTGTTGTATGTATTGTTGACGACATCACCATTATTCAGCTGGTAGTCGCAACCCATATTCAGGAAAAAATAAAAACGGTCCTCGTGTGCAGACGCATCACACGCGATGAGTAGTAATATTAATATGGCCGGTAGTCTTTTCATGATATTGCTTATGGTTTTAGTGTAATTGTTTGCGTGGTATCGGCCAGCCGTGCGTCATCGGTTGTAATTAATTCAACTATGAATTGCTGTTTGCTGATGTCGGAGGGAGATTCGTTGAGCCAGATACGGAACCTTGTATATAAACCTTCGTCCATGAAACTGTTCCTGTAATTCAGTAATGAGTCTTTGGATATAGTTGAGGATTGATCCTGTAATACTGAAAAAGAACAGGTAGCAGACATATCATCGAGTGCCGCATACCTACTATTGTAAGCAGACAACGGCCGGACGCAGATATCTGTAATTTGCTCAAGCGGTATATGTCTCTGTTCAGGCAGGCTCAGCGCATATGCAGCATTGCCCGGCAATAGATAATTGAAAACATATCCTACATCCTGTGTTGGGATGTAGACATCAATGTACATAGCACTGGCAGATGCCGTGCCATCATCAGGAACAGGCTCATTGCCGGTAAATACTGCGACATGTGGTGGCAGATATATGAATGAGATGTTTTTTCTGCCACAGCCGGTATATAGCATGGCTACCGCACTTAACAGAATAACAGGATGAAGAAGTTTACGGAGTATCATGTGTAACAGCATCCAATAAATATGCCAGTTGCAATTGTTTTGATTATTGTTTGTTTTTGATAATTACTGCTGTTATTAACTGATGATTAGTATGTTAACCGAATATTTTATATAAACCAACAAAAACAACAACTATACCTATGCTGGTGAATCCGTATAAAACCATAGCATTGGTCTGAGCGGACATGAGGGTGATGATACAACTGATGAGGCAAAGCATGGCACCTGCCAGGATAAAATAGAGCCCGTTGGCTGTATTACGAGCCTGGCGCATTTTACTTATTTCTTTCAGCATATCCGCTATATCCCTTTCGTCAACACCAATGCTGAGTAACTCGGTTTTTATCTGCTGGTTACTGAGCCCTTTTTCTAACCACGTAGTGGCAAACTGACTGATAGATACCTTGGCTTGCTGCATATAAACGTTTGTTGTTATAGGTATAAATATAATATTTTTTATTTATGGCATAGTTTTAGTTTTATGAAAATTGAGTGATAAGAACATAACAATACTTATCTTTAATTTAACGAAACGAAATACCTGATGCGTAGCAAGCAATACTTATATATGGCGGTTCTTGCGGTAATATCAATAGTTGCCGTAATATCCTGTGGAAAAGATACGCCGTTATCTCCCTATGTACCTGAAGATTCAGGAAAATTCGACTATAAAGTAAATGGCCTGAAAGACACCTCACTGGAAAGGATAGGCGAAGTGCGCTCTCTAATATTTGTAGAGAAACTGGCAGGTAAATCGGAAACAGTCTTATTGACCGGAGAAGATCTTCCGGAAGGCATGGAAGTGAGGTTTGACCCTGTAAATTCTGAAAAACCTTCTTTCAACACCTCAATGGTGATCAAAAACGTCCGTGTAAAAGAAGGAACCTACAAAATCAAGATAAAAGGCGCGAGTGCTACTGCCGGTATTGATAACTATTATATCAATGTTACTGTACTGCCTTATACCAATCCGGCTGATGGCCTGGCCGGCAGTTTTACAGAAACAGGAGCATGCAGTACCAAAGGATCAGTGAATGACAATGTAAATATAGTGTCAGATGATACTGTTAAGAACCGTATTCATATAAAAGGCCTGTTCAGTGGTGTGATGACCAATATTATTTATGCGAATATTGACCCGAAAACCAATACGCTGGATATACCTGTACAGACTGTGAATTCAGTAAGCTATAGTGGAGATGGTACCTATGATGACGATAAGCTGATCATCAATTATACCGTATCGGGTATTACCATTAACGAAAGTTGTACTTCAACTATCACCCGTAACTAATGTCAGTCAATAACTATAGACTGGTTGCCTGATACTTTACTAATGTGGCAACAGTCTGCTGATATGGCAAATGGTTCATCTACCACAATGACATTGTTCAGGATGCCTATAAAGCGGAAATTGTATGTCTTATTGAACATTTTGTTTGTGTAGTTATCTGTCAATACGGTATAGCTACCCTCGGGGTATAGTCCGGCATTATTGTCCTGTATGGTATCGCCGGTATTGGTGTTGATAGTATAATATTTATCCAATATTACAGTATCCCCGTTCTTATACATCACACTGGTTTGTATATACCTGAACTCAAGTGTGCATATTGCTTTACTGCAATCACCGGTACCGTTGTTATTTTCCCTTGTACAGGCTACTAACAGGAATGGTAAAGCAAATAAGGGTAACAGCCGCTTCATAACTATGTTTTATGGAATGAATGAGCAATAATAATGCCATAGCAAAGTGCTATCGTCTTATCCATTTTAAAGTCTCTGCAAAACCAGCGTCTATTGATGAAACTTTGACCAGGTAGAGGCCGGGTGGCAGCGTTCCGGCAGACAGCTGTATCGTATTATCTCCTTTTTGTAACGAGTTGTTATACGACTCCAGTATTCTGCCGGTCATATCAGTAACACAGATGCTGATAGTACAAGGCTGCGGTGAATGGAAGCTGAGTAATGCTTTATCGTCTGAAGGGTTGGGGTATAGCCTGAGCTTACTGATGCTATTGTTTACATTGCTGATATATACAGGCTGCCAGACATAGAACGTGTCGGTAAGGGTATTGAACTCAAATTTATCAAGCCCTTCTTTATCAATTATCTTAGTGTTATTGTAAGAAAGTGTGACCAAAGTGCCGCTTGCAGTGTTTGCCGGTATTTTAAATTCAAGGTCAGCGATCCATCCCTGCCCGTTTACATTTAGTTTATTGGTGCGTGCCAAAGCCCAATCTACCGAAGTTGCCGAAACCTCTTTAGTAAAGTTGAGCGTATTGGTTGAGTCGCCTATCCAGTTGGAACCGTGTTTTATAACGGGCGGAGTTGCTAATGAAAGGCCATCTACCAGCACATGGGTTGCCAATCCGTAGAAGTCCGAGACAGGTGTGTTGGCATTACCCAGAAACATTTTAATGGAAACAGTAGAGTCGGGGTTAGGGTGTATACCTGAATGGTCGAAATACAGGTCAGGTCCGGCTGTAGTTTTTTGTGCTGCACCTCCTTTAGGGTGCGTTTTGCTGTAATTGGAGTCGACAATGGCAAGATCAGCCGTATCGATCATCCCGTCACCGTTACAGTCAGCATGTTTTACATCAATATTATTCAGGAAAGAACCATCCCAGTACTGGCAGTACTGCGCTGCCCACGTGGTAGCTGCATTAGGACGCGCACTACCAGTATCATTATAGTTCATAGCAATGGCCAGTGGGTCGTACATGTCTACAACTTTATCAGTATTAGCATCGCCCGGCCATACCGAGTCGGCACTACACTCCCTTGTATTTACCCGGTAAATATAGGTGGCTTTGCCCTTTTGTTTGCAGGCGTTGTCCCTGACCAGAACTGCGATATCAAAGAAAGTAAGTGTTGAAGGGTTCATTGAAAGTGGGGTAGTCCAGCTTATTGAACCATTAGCACTGCCTACACCATTACTACCGGTTGTATTGAAAGAGAATCCCGGAATGGATGGCGTTGTAATATTCATGTAGACAGAGTCGGCGGAAGCCGGGTCGATAAAATTCAGTGACAGGTAATTTTTACGGCCCGGGCAAGTGTACGTGTTCATGTATTTCCTGGTAGCAGGTTCGGGTATGGACAATTTATTGCCCGGCGAACTACTTACACATGTAACGATAAAGTCGTGCGTAGTGTAACCAATGTACTTTCCTTTCCGGTATTCTTTCATACGCATGGCGATCGTGTATTTACCAACAGCGGTAGCCTTCATCACCAGCGTATTATTATTTTTTATGTAACACAAACCGGTTTGCCCGAATGGCTGCGAGTAATTATACCCTGTATAATAGGGTATATTCGTTCCGGAAGAAGATTCAGGATTAATAAAGCTATAGGCAACAGTATCACCATCAGCGTCTGTTGCCGACAGAGGAATGGCAATACTATCATTAATGAATAATACATGAGGAGGGTATTCAGCTAATTTTGCAGAAGAGTTGTCTACTCCGGACATGTTTACGGGGGCATCAATATAAAAAGCAGTACCACTGGCACCCTGCAGGTTGACAATGTTAAGGGAGCGGCTGCTGTTAGAAAAGACAAGATTCCAGTCATTGGTTACTACCGGGAATATAATTGTATCAGCGTATTCTGCTACTATATATCCAGGGTAGGGAGATGTCATATTATTGCAGGTATTTATGGTGCCCGGACAAAATACCGCCAATGTATCTTCTGATATTCTTCCCAGGTTTTTGCTGAGGATTATATTCTTGCTTTTGGATTCAGCATAGATATTGATGAATGATGGCAGGTCGATAGCTGTTGGTTCGCACGACTTGTATAGTGTCAGTACCACCCTGTACTGGCGCTGGACGCCTGTGTATTCATACCGAAGGTTTCCACCGGTAAAGTGGTTGGCACCTGCCTGTAAGCCACAAAGTAAAAATACCAGGATGGTTATATATCGCCTCATTCACGACCTCAATTTCAATAAATATAGGTAATCTGAGCTACATAGCCAGCCCAATAAGCTGTTTTTATGAACTATGGTTGTGTTGCTGTGTAGATGACATCTACCGTATAATCTCCTGCAGGAAAATCTGTACCGGGTGTGGCTTTGTAGTTTACAGCGAATGTTTGATTACCCCCGTTTTTACAATCCAGCAGCAGATCGCGTGGCGTGTTGGATAACGACCTGTAAGCGTTAAAAGAGTTTGCTATGGTTCCACCCGTTTGGTTTTCCGCTACTTCAAGAAAAAGAACGTTGCTGACGGGCATTTGCGGAGCAGGGTATGCATTGCCTGAATAGGAAAATGAAGAGGAATTGGTGCGCACGCTTACAACAAAGTCTTTGTTGGAATGCACGGAAAATGTCTGGGCGCTGGATCTGATTCCGCCTATATAATCACTAATGCTATTAAATCCCAGATTTACATTAGGTGATTCAAGAGCAGCTATCTCAATAATAGGTTCCAGATGCACTTTGACCAGCTGGCTTGCTGATGCATCCTGTGCAAATGTTTTGCTTGTTGGAATAATTGTCAAAACCAACATTACAGCTATTAATATCCTCGTGGTCATCATGTTATGATGTTGTGATAAGTTAACAATGCTTGTAATGTCTCTCTCGGTCTCGTAATGTAAGAATGGTGAAAACCATTATACAATACGAATATAATACAATTAACTTCCGAAAAACAACTTATTAACAAAAAAAATGACAACCAAAAATCGTATCTGATTGTCATTCATTGCTTTATGTTGCGCTGTTTTAATTAGAACTATCGGTGACTGTTTTGACTTCTACGCTACTTTCAACGGCCTCAAGTGGAATATCTTCTCCCGCGTCCAGTACGCCTAAAGCATTATATTTTCCATCAGGTAAGTTCTTAGGCAGCTCGAAAGTAACGTAACGTTTCTGTCCGGGGAACATTGGGAACTCAATAAAATCAAGCTTTGTTTCCTCTCCATTTGCGGCTGCCAGTTGCAGGTATGCTTTACATTCTATCATCACATCTCCTGTATTTTTGCATACCAGGTCGTAAGTGTTAGGTATCTCTTTGTTCGGCACTAAATCGATCACTTTGATAGATTTCTCTGAAAGGCCCGGAGGTGTCTGGTATATGTGCACACCCACCCGTATCAGGTTTTTTACAGAAGCCTGGGCAGTCTTATCATCTTTACTTACATTCTCTTCTACGGTTTCAATAAAAAGCATCGCCCATTTCATCTGGCTGGATGCTGCCGGATCGGTAGGTACCAGCATCTGAACCGTAAGCTGTGTGGATTCGCCCGGTTGTAGCTCGATGAAGTTCTTGTCGATCGTCAGCCATTTTGCACATGAACGTTCGGTAGTAGCCGGTTCATAATAAATATGCCCGCCGACAGAGTCCCTGACCCAATCGTTGAGATATACCCTGAATTGTACCTTGTTGGCCGAACCATTGGAAAGACTTATGACCTGAGCTTCGCTCTGACCACCTGAAAGTTTAAAATCAAGTGTGGTAGGATAAACGCCCAGATTTTGCCCGGAAACTGTTGAGTGAAAAATACCCAGGCAAAATAAAGTTGTGAATAAAAAAAGAAGGTTATTTTTCATATGAGTTAGTATGCAGTGCAAAAAAACTACTTTTGTCAGCAATTACAAAGCAAATTAACAGTTTAATTTCATATGAGATATGTATACCTCATAGCATTAATGCTCCTTACAGGTTTTGTAACATTCTCGCACGACGGGTATAAGAAGCATGATGACGATGACCCTGAAGATAGCGGCGATAAGAATAATTATATAGAGGTGGACCTGCAGTCATCTATTAACTTCACGGTCAGCCAACCATCGCACTTTGAAAATAAACAAACTGTTTCCAATGCCATTAAACTGAAATTCAAGAGTAAAAGCAGTGACTGTACTGTGTACGCCAAGGCATCTAACTATAGTACACCCAGCGGGGCCAACCAGAATACAATACCGATAGAACTCGAAATGAGAAGTAATAATGCTAAGAAACTTAAAAATGTTGTATCAGGGCCATTACAGCTAACTTTGTATGATCAGTTACTTTTTCAGCAGTCAAAAGATAATAGCACTAACAATTTCTTTTATGACGTGAGCCTTTTGCCATTGGGTTATGATTACCCGGAAGGGCAATATAATTTTACTATATTATTTACAATGACACAGCCTTGAGGTATTTATTATTAACCATATTACTCCTGGCAGGTAGCCAAACCTATATAAAAGCACAGACCAACGGTTCGGTTTCGGGCAATTTTATTGTGTATTCAATACAATCCATTACCGTTACCAGTCTGAGTGGTGTTATATCGTTCAGTACCCCGAATGACTATTTCAATGGTGTTGTGACCAATAACTATGCAAATATCAAGGTAAAAAGCAATACTAACTGGATCGTGTCATTTGCGGCGCAAAGTGCAAATTTCACGCCACTCAGCAAGAGCGGGAGTACAGATATGCCGTCGGGAGTGATGGGGATACGCATCAACGGTCATAGTAATTTCAAAACATTGAGTACAACCAGCCAACAACTCAGGAGCGGGCAAAAAGGAAGCGGCACCAACAAGCATGATTTCAATATCGATGTGAGTTTCAACCCCGGATTCGGATATAATGGGGGAGTATATAGTATGGGAATAGTGTACACCCTGACCAAGCAGTAAGAGAATTCACCTGCTAAATCCCCCTGCACATTAAGGAATAATAAACTATTTTTAGAGTTCTTAAAAACAGCAACTGTATAATGAAACGTTTTTTTATTGCCCTGGTGGCGGCATGTATTTTGTATGCGCCCAATGTACAGGCGAAAGCAAAACTGGTTGAGACCGTTACAAAGAAAGGTGACGAACTGGTAATACCTTATAAAAGGTTTGTATTGGATAACGGGCTGACCGTTATTGTGCACGAGGACCACTCTGACCCTATAGTGCATGTAGATGTAACCTACCACGTAGGTTCTGCAAGAGAGGAAATAGGTAAATCAGGCTTTGCTCACTTCTTTGAGCATATGATGTTCCAGGGGTCGGACAATGTGGCTGATGAGCAGCATTTTAAGATCATTACTGAGGCCGGAGGTACACTGAACGGAACGACAAATCAGGACAGGACCAACTATTTTGAAACTGTACCCAGTAACCAGCTGGAGAAAATGTTATGGCTGGAAGCTGACCGTATGGGCTTTTTGCTGGATGCCGTTACCCAGCAGAAGTTTGAAGTGCAACGCGCTACTGTAAAGAATGAAAGGGGACAGAGGTACGATAACGTTCCGTACGGGTTGTTACGTGAATATGCTTCTAAAAACCTTTATCCCTATGGGCACCCGTATTCATGGCTGACCATAGGATATATAGAAGACCTTAACAGGGTGAACGTACAGGACCTGAAAAACTTCTTTTTGCGCTGGTACGGACCAAATAACGCAGTTCTTACCGTTGGAGGAGACGTAAATACGGACGAAGTGCTGAAGATGGTTCAGCAATACTTTGCTTCTATACCACGTGGGCCGGAAGTTAGCAAGACAATATTACCGGCGGTGCAACTTGAAAAGAACAGGTATGTATCTATGGTTGACAACTATGCCAAACGCCCGTTGTTGTATATTACTTACCCCGGTGTTCCGAATTACCATCCTGATGAAGCGCCGCTGGATTGCCTGGCGGAAATATTGGGGCAAGGTAAAAACTCGATCTTTTATAAAAATATGGTAAAGAGCCAGAAGGCATTAAGTGCAAGTGTTTCTAACCCGTGTAGTGAACTGGCAGGAGACCTGGCAATTTCTGTTTTGCCATTTCCCGGAAATTCATTGGCAGATTGCGAAAAAATAGTGGACGCTTCACTTAAAGAATTTGAAGAGCGTGGTGTGACTGATGAGGATATTGAAAAATTCAGAAATTCAATGGAGGCTTCACTCATCAATCGTCTTGAAAGTGTATCAGGCAAAGTGTCTACACTTGCCGCATTTTACACCTTTACAGGAGATGCCAACCGCATTGGTAAAGAGCTGGCAAGGTATAAAAGTGTGACTAAGGAAGATGTAATGCGTGTTTATAACAAGTATGTAAAAGGTAAGAACAGGCTGGTGGTGAGCGTAGTGACAAAGGCTGATGAGCAAGATATAGCAGCTCCGGATAATTATATAGTTTCTGAAAAAGGTTATAAAGCTCCGGACTATGGTTACAGCGGACTGAAATACAACAAAGCCAAAGATAATTTTGACAGGAGCAGGATACCCATGAGCGGTCCTAATCCTGTAGTAAACGTTCCTGATTTCTGGACCGCTGAGTTGCCCGGAAAAATAAATGTGATCGGTACGCAAACAAGTGAAATACCTGTTGTTACCTATTTGCTTGAATTTAAAGGCGGGCATATGCTGGAAGCTAACGATATGAACAAAGTTGGTTTGGCAGATCTGTTTACAGATATGATGAACGAAGACTCGAAGAATTATACGGCTGAACAAATGAGTGTTGAGCTGGATAAATTGGGAAGCAGCATTCGTTTCAGCACATCATTAGACGGTGTAAATGTAACGGTAAGGACACTGCGTAAGAATGCAGACAAGACAATGAAGTTGCTGGAAGAGAAGATATTGAACCCAAAATTTGAACAGAATACATTTGACAGGAATAAAAAGCGCAACATAGAAAACCTGAAAAATGCAAAAGTTCGCCCTACCTATGTTGCCGGTACCGTTTTTGATAAGATCCTGTACACTGATAAGAATATCCTTGGATGGCCGGCCAGTGGTACGGTTGAGACCTTAGAAAACATAGAGTTGGCAGACGTAGAAAATTATTACAAGAGTTATTTTTCAAGAAATGAAGCAAAAGTCGTTGTTGTTGGTGATATAAAGCAAGACGAAGCAATTAAGCAACTGGGCTTTTTACAGAAACTGCCTGATAACAAAGTTGAATTACCTACGTTACCAAAGACACCGGCAGTTACCAAAGCGAAATTATATTTTGTGAATATACCCGGTGCGGCACAGACCGAGTTCAGGATAGGAGCTGTAAACGATATGCGTTATGATCCCCTGGGCGATTATTACAAAAGTTATATCATGAACTATCCATTAGGGGGCGCATTCAATTGTCGTCTTAACCTGCATCTTCGTGAAGATAAAGGGTGGACCTATGGTGCAAGGGCCGGTTATTCCGCCAATAAGTACACAGGTGAATATACATTTGGTGCGGGTATAAAAGCAGATGCTACCGACAGCGCCATGAGGGATATAATGAGAATAGTTAATGATTATAAATCGGGCGGCATGACAGCTGATGAACTTGCATTTACCAAGAATTCTATAGGGCAGAGCGATGCGAGGAATTATGAGTCCGGTTTCCAGAAAGCAGGATTTTTGTCTCGTATATTAGATTATCATTTGCCTGCAGATTATCCTAAACAACAGAATGATATGCTGGCTAAAATGACACTGGATGAGGTAAATGGGGTCAACCAACAGAAGTTGCCACCCATGAACCAAATGAATGTATTGCTGGTAGGTGATAAAGCTAAGGTATGGGATAGTCTTCAAAACCTGGGTTATGAGGTTGTGGAACTGGATGCCGATGGCAATCCTGTGCAATAATAAAATATAATATATTTGAGCTTGAAGCCGCCTGTATGGCGGCTTCTTTATGTATTAATTTTTCAGAAAGCGTTAACTAATGAAATTAAAAGTTAACACCTATATTTGCTACCTAACATTGATATATGCTACAAACAGATTACATACACGTACCCTACGGTAAGACCGTTCATGGAGAAGAAGAAATAGAAGCAGTAGTAAATGTGCTGCGTACCTCCACCCAGATGGGAAAAAACGTACGCGAACTGGAAGAAAAGATAGCAGCCTTATATAATAAAGAGTATGGTTTGATGGTGAACAGCGGTTCATCTGCATTGTACCTGGCAGCCGATCTGCTGAATTATGATAAAGGTGCTGAGATAATTACACCGGCTCTTACTTTTTCTACCACTGTAGCCCCACAGCTTAAGAAAGGCTGGGTGCCGGCGTTTGTTGATGTGGAAGAAGGTACTTACAATATTGATGTGAATAAGGTAAAAGAAATGATCACGTCGAAAACGAGAGCTATGATCATACCTAACCTGATAGGCAACCTGCCGGACTGGGAAGCGTTGAGGGAGATAGCAGACGATCATGACTTGTTTGTGCTGGAGGATTCGGCTGATACTCTGGGTGCTGAGATAGGTGGTGCGTCTTCGGGCCGTTTTACCGATATGAGCACTACCAGTTTCTATGGTTCACACATTATTAATTGTGCCGGTAATGGTGGCATGCTGTGTGTGAATTCTGAAGCGTTTTATAACCGTGGCAGACTGCTACGCAGTTGGGGCCGGAGTTCATCATTGTTTGTTGAATCAGAGAAGATAGAGAACCGTTTCAATGTTGAACTGGAGGGAATTCCTTACGATGCAAAATTTGTATTTGAGGAACCCGGATATAATATAGAAGGCTCTGAAATGGGTGCTGCGTTTGGGCTGGTACAATTGGGTAAGCTGGCACAGAATATAGATGCACGTACTGCTAATTATAATAATCTGCGTTCGTTCTTTGAGCAATATGAGGAATATTTCGTGTTGCCAAAACAATTACCAGATTCAAGAACAGGCTGGCTTGCCATGGCCCTGACCATTAGGGATACAGCACCTTTCATCCGCCAGGACCTGCAGATATTCCTTGAGAAACGTAATATACAGACACGAACTGTTTTCACCGGAAATATCCTCCGTCAGCCGGGCTTCAAGAACCAGCCGCACAAAGCTGCTTCTGGTGGCTACCCTGAAGCTGATAAAGTGATGCGCGGTGGTATGTTGCTGGCTTGTCATCACGGGTTGAATAACGAACAGATAGCGCATATCAAAGAAAGCATAACAGAGTTTATGAAAGGAGTGTAAGTGAATGGATATATTATTAAGTATTTTTTGCTCGTGGCGTAATGGCCAACTGGCAAAGCAAAAGGGCGTAAGTGTGGCTAAGTGGGTCACATTGACCTTCCTGGCGTACTTTGGCTTTTATCTAATTGGAGGTACAACGCTATTGGGTATCATGTATAATGGCCCATATACGCAGAGCGATATTTTCATGTTTATGCAGAGCCATCCACTGCTGGTTGTTACTATTATGTTCTTCGGCCTTGGTGGCTACCTGCTGGTAAGGCGAATACTTGAACAGATGCCTGATAGTCAAAGAGAGGAATAGCCCGTTTGCTAAAGTTATCAGCGGGTTGCGGACCATTTGGCACGTATCCGGTTCAGCTCCTCCTTCTGTTTCTGTAGTTGCTGTTTTTGTTCTTCAAGTTGTTGCTGCTGCACCTGCAATTGTTGCATCGTTTCGGTTTGGGCAACAGTATCGGGTTGTACATCATCAGCTTCCTCAGGCCTGGCTTCCGGAGCAGCCACTCCGGATACATTCTCATCACTTATATCCATGTCAGGTGCCGGTTTTGCCAGTGCTGCGGGGCGTGGGGGCGGTGCCGATGCATATGCCTCGTTATACCTATTTAAGGTGTTCTTTGCAGTATTCTTTACTGCGTTGTATTTGTCTTCAATGTAGCCAACATAGTTTCTTACCGAATCAACAACAGAAGAAATACTACTGATACTTTCCTGGTTGGTTGTTACGATATTGCCAATAATATTGCTTGCGGCATTGATGTTCTCTTCTGTAGCATTTAATATTTCCAGTGCTTCTTGTTTTTCGCTGAATATGCTTTGTGCAGGAAATATCACATGATATAAGATGTCGCTTACAGAGGCTTGTGTTGTTGTTGCTGAACCAGCAGGTAAGGATGGTTTTACATTATCGAGGAACTTATTGGTACCGGTCAAAGAGGTAAACAGCAATGCAATATTTATGGCAGAAGCTATTGTGTATTGCGGCAGAGACTCGTCTTTGGCTCTTTTGATAAAAACAAGTACATATAAAGCCGACAATACCAATATGAGTATGATCATTACCTGGTTAGAAATACCTTTCGTGGTAATATTAGCGGCGATGGCCAGTATTACGTTAAGAATAAATGTCAAGGACATTGTTGCCTTGCCAAAGTCGCGTGTTGCTTTTCTGTCAAAGAAACCGCTTTCTGCTGACGAGTTTGATTCTGATGATGCCATGATATTTATGTTTTATCCCTATTTAATAGAACATAAATATATTATTTATCTGATATAATGTAAATACCCGGTGCAATGAAAACAAGAACAGACCTTACCAGCCTAATGTGTCTTTGAGTTTCTCCATACCCGTTTTGCTGACGGGTACTTTTACTCCGGATTGCAGCAGTGCGATATGGCTACCTTTTTCATAGGGTTCAATACGTATCAACTGGCTTACAGGAACAATATATGACCTGTGTACGCGAATGAATGCTTCGGTGTCAAAGCTGTTCTCAATCCTGGTAAGCGTACTCTTTTTCAGGAAATGGCCTTCTTTGGTGAATATTTTGATGTAGTCATCATTTGCCTCAATATACAGAATGTCTGATGCAGGGATAATACGTATCACGCCGTTGTCTTTTACAACTATCCTGTTCTGATAACCTTCGTATACCTGTTCTTCAGCAAGATTGCCCAGGTTGTTTTCACGTACATAACCTGCCTGTGAAATAAATTTTTCAATGGCTTTTTCAAAACGTTCTTTGGTAACAGGTTTCAATAAATAGTCAACTGCATGTGTTTCAAAAGCTTTCATGGCATACTCGTCAAATGCGGTACAGAAAATTACAGATGGGGCTTCATCCAGCAACTCCAGCATTTCAAATCCATTCAGACGGGGCATTTGTACATCCAGGAATAACAGGTTGGGCTGATGTTGCTGGATAGCTTTGAAGCCTTCAAAACCGTCACCACATTCTGCAACTACTTCGAATTGGTTGTTGTCTTTCAACATGCTTTTGAGTAGTTGCCTGGCCAATGGTTCGTCATCAATGAGTATTACCTTAAACATTGTCTTGTGGTATTTTTAGCGTAGTGGTGAAAATTTGTCCGTCTTTGGAGGTTTCCAGCAGGTCGGCACGTGCATATAGCAAATATAACCTACGCTGTACCCCTGCCAGTCCAAAACCTGTTCCTTTGGGCGAATTGTTGGTCTGTGCGTCGTATGGATTGGAGATAGTGAATATCAACAACCCGTTCTTAGCTTTTATATCTATAGCAATAGTTACACTACCTGTATTGCCATACAGTCCGAATTTTATAGCATTTTCCAGCAGCGGTTGTAACAGGAATGGGGCTATTGTTCCTTTGATATCATTCTGCTGGTTGAATGTCACATTCAAGCGGTCTCCGAAACGAACGGACTCAATGGCGAGGTAATTGCGCAGGTAGTCTAATTCATCCTGTACAGGAATTTTTTCTTTCGCCTCTCTTTGAACCGAGTTGCGCAGGAAATCTGATAATTTACCTACCATTTCCTGGGCTTTGGCGGGCTCTATTATCGTTAATGCATTGATCGAGTTCAGGCTGTTGTATAAGAAATGTGGTTGCAATTGCTGGCGTAATTTGAATAACTCAGCTTCCTTGTGCAATGCAGAACTGTCTGCCTGTTGTTTGAACTTCTGTTCCTGGGTGGTAATACTTTTATTTAGTGCAAAAAAAGTAGCTATCCAACTAAAGAGCAGCCAATAGATGACATAACGTACCGGCCCTGAACTGTCCAGGAAATGGCTGTAATAGCTGTCGCCGGTATCCAGCCACCACCTGATAGTTATTGTGCTGAGGTATACGGTGCAAAAGCCAAGGAATACAGCCACGAATAGACTATATAAGGTAACTCCGACTCGCGTAGGGTATACCTTAACTGACTGGGCAATACCCCAGAATGCCAGTAACATGTATATAGCAGAGATAGTGCTGTCTGTCAGCGCTGTATAGGTGTCTATATTGTAGATGAAATGCAGGAATATAAAGTGGCCTGCCGCTATCGAAAATGCTGATAGCGGCAAAAACCACGTTATATTTTTATTGGATAAAGGCAATGACCTGGCTTTTTATACGGCTTCCAGTTTCCAGACTGGGGACGCTATGGCTGTAACGTCAATAACTTTTGACGACAGAAGAGAGCCGTGTCCCAGTTGTAATTCCCTGATGTCCTTTATAGCTATCAGTTCCCAGCTGATAGTACGACCATGCCTGTCGACCATAATAGATGACTCATTCATGCCAACGGTCTTTGCCTCTTCTATTGCACGCTCCTCATCTTCTGCAAACACCAGTCTCCATTGTTCATCATATTGCCCGGTAAATACACCGTCGCATTTGATTGAGTAGATGATCTGTGATGCGAATGTTTTCATAAAGTAGTATTAATATGATTTGATCTCAATATTACCAAAGCTGCAGTTGCCTGTCAGGTATAATATGGTTTTTTCGTCAGAGCTATCGGTATTGGTATACAATTGTCTGTTGTCTTCTACATTACCCATGGTTGTTTGCAACTCATTCTTGATCTCCCAGTTGGAAGGAACTATCAGTTCTACACCACCAAAAGTTACTTTCAGGTTCAGGTTGACTTTTTTGTCAATGCTACCGGCATTCATCATGTTTATCTCGGCACCGCCAAAGGTAGCAGAGACTGAGCCACCTTTGAAGTCTTTGGATGTTACGATCTCTTTATGTCCACCAAAGGTAACATCTACACTAAGCATACTATCGTTATTAGTTACAGTTCGTATGTTGTTGTCACATCTCCCATCGTTCCAGTACTTTTTTTTTGACTGAGGCCTCAGAATGAGTAAAACACCCAGTATGATCATAGCTGCAGGCAGGAGCAGGGCCTTAGACGTAACTCCGAAAATGGTAAATACAGGTATCAGGTGTGCAGAGCCTATGAGTATTAGTATCCACCATGCGTGATTCTGAAAGCGGCTTTTGGCCCCTATAATACTACCTATGAGAATCAATACCCATGGCCACATAGTGTGGAAGCTGAAGTAAAAGACGTCAAACTTCCTGAGCATAATAATTATTCCTATAACAAGTATAAATACCCCAAACCATCTCTTATCGCCGCTGTTCCTTCTGCGCCGCATTCTGTCAAACGGCCTGTGTCTATCGCGTATCTGGTTCATATCAGATCTGTTTTGTTGAATTGATGATACAAATGTATAACAAGTATTACCCGGCGGGAAAGCATATTAGGTAAAATATTATCAATTGTCGGTCAATGGCCGGGAAACGTCGGTAAAGGGGTAAGTAGCAAGCTATTTAAGTCTTTCAGGCTCCCATTTCAGCTTATTGAATGTCTTTTTACGTAGAACGAAGAATTGCCACACTATGCTGGCTTTCATTCTGCCTGATTCGTTGCGATGAGATACCTGTTTTTTGCATTCTTTTCTACGTTGCAGCCATTTGCCCAGGCTGCCGTAAAAATGGAAATGTGCTTTGATAATAGTAAAGGTTTCTGTGAAATGACCTGTAAGAAGCAGCCTGGCTCCGGCCACTCCATCCAATATGAATCTGAGCGGGAAAAGCCATAGAAGGCGGCTTGTTTTCTCGTTTTTCAGCAACAGTATCAGGTTGTTTCTGAAATTATAGTATAATTTCTGCGGGCTGCCATAGCTGATGACACTGCCTCCTACATGATATACCGTAGAGTCGGCAATGTAGCCTATTTTATAACCGCCGTTTTTCAGTCGCCAGCACAGATCTACCTCCTCCATGTGTGCATACAGGTCATTGTCCAGTCCGCCGTATTTATGATACAGATCGGCACGCACCATGAAGCATCCGCCTGATGCCCAGAATACTTCGATATCGTCGTTGTACTGGCCGTTGTCTTTTTCGAGTTCTGTAAATATTCTGCCGCGGCAAAAGAGATAGCCGTAACTGTCCATGAAGCCACCGGCTGCGCCGGCATATTCAAAGTATTCTTTTTCTCTCCAGTATCTTATTTTAGGTTGGCATGCAGCAAGGCCGGGGTATCGCTGCATAGCAGCCAGCAAGGGAGGGAACCATCCCTTTGTGACCTCAAAATCGGCGCTGAGCAGTATATAGTATTTGGCCTGTATCTTTTTCAGTGCCTCGGCATAGCCATTGGAGAAACCCCTGTTGAGCGGGATATGGAGCGTTTTTACAGACGGGAATCTGTTCTGTACATATTCCAGCGTATCGTCTGTAGATGCATTATCGGCAACAATAACATCGTAGCCAGTAGTGGCCTCGGCAACAATTTCCGGTAAAAAGAGCTCATGCCACTTTTTACCATTGTAACTGAGTATTACAACGGCGGTATCATTGGTACAGACAATCATTGGCGTGTAAGCTAATGATTATTTATACTTGGGGTCGTACTTCGTATTATCGGGAACCTCTACGTCCTTATTGCTCTTATAGCTGTGCTCGTACAAGTTGTAGCAACCTGACCATGCAAAGATGAATATCCCGAAAAAGAATAATAAAAACAGGAACCGGGATTTGGACGGCTTACTTAGCTCTATATCTGCCTGGTTGTCCAGGTCTTTTATTTCGTTATTATTTTGCATCTCCATTAAGGCAATATTTGCAGTGACAAAAATAGTAGATATTCAGTCAAAATCATAATATTTTTATAGTCATTTCGTTGTACGTACATTGTGTTCATGCGCCAGTATCTCAATTGGAAAACTTATTTAATATTTGCAGCTCTATGTATTGTGGGCGCATCCCTGTATTATACCAGCCAGCTGGCTGCAAAACTGGCAGCAGAAGAGCGGAAGAAGATGGAACAGGTGGCCGAAGGTATTAAAATTATGGTTGATGAATCATCACTCGGGCAAGACCTGATATTCGCATCCAGTTTCGTATCTCAAAATACCACGATACCATTCATCGCTGTAGATGATTCCGGTGTTATTCAACAATACAATAACCTGGATACGGCAAAAGTGAGAAAGGATCCTAACTATCTTAAAAGAAAACTGGAAGATTTTAAAGAAGTTGGCCCACCTATTGAAGCCGAACTGGGTTACGGGCTGGGCAAGCATTATGTGTACTATGGTGAATCGTACCTGCTTACGCAGTTGAGGTATTTCCCTTATGTACAACTGGCTATTATCATGCTGTTCCTGGTTGTCGTGTTAATAGCTTTAAGTTCTGCTCATCGATCTATACAAAACCAGGTGTGGGTTGGTTTGTCAAAAGAGACAGCACACCAGTTGGGCACTCCTCTCAGCTCTATTGAAGGATGGCTGGAGATACTTAAAGACGACAAGACCAATGAGGATGCTTTGGACGAAATGCAAAAAGACCTTGACAGGTTGAAACTAGTGGCGGACAGGTTTGGCAAAGTAGGCAGCGTACCCGTGCTTGAGGAGGAAGATTTGCGTGTGCGTTTGCAGAATATGGCTGAATATATGCAGAAGAGGTCGCCTGCAAAGGTAAATATTACGCTTGCCGCAATGGATCATGAGATACCTGCCAATATCAGCGGGCCTCTTTTTGACTGGGTGCTGGAAAACCTGATGCGCAATGCGCTGGATGCAATGGAAGGGAAGGGTACGATCAGCATAAAGGTAGAGGATACGCCACAGCAGATACGTATTGATGTGGCAGATACAGGAAAGGGGATACCTAAGCACCTGGTAAAGAAAATATTTGATCCGGGTTTTACTACCAAGAAAAGAGGGTGGGGGTTAGGCCTGTCCCTCTCTAAACGTATTATTGAAAAATATCATCATGGTTCATTGTTAGTTAAGCAAACAGAAACCGGGAAAGGAACAACTTTTCGCATTATCCTGAGGAGATGATCTTTTTTTGCTTTTTGAGTTTATTAAAATTGACATTACATTTGCAATCCCTCAGGCATTTGCGGCGGTGTTGAAACTGGTAGACAAGCAACGTTGAGGTCGTTGTGCTCGCAAGGGCGTGGGAGTTCGAATCTCCTCTGCCGCACATGTGAAAAGGATGAAACATATGTTTCATCCTTTTTTTGCTTATTAGTCATTATGTTTGTACAACGTAATAGTTTATAAACAGGTGACAATGAAGAGCAACCTATTCAAAGTTTTTATCCCGGTTCTGGTAATATTGTTTTTTGCACAATGCGGTCAAAATGCTGAAGAGAATGAGCCCGTATCGTATGCAATATCAGAAGGACATGTGAAAGTATGGGACATTGCCATTGAACAGGTGCTTGAACTGGTAGATTCAATGCCGGATAATATGCTCAATTACAAGCCTCATGACAGCATACGTACATTCGCAGAACAGATCATACATATTGGTATCTCGTCTGAAATGATCACGAACCTGTTCCTGAAAGATATTCCACGACCGCAAAATATACCTGAGGTGAATGCCGCAGAGATGACCAAGGACGACCTGAAAAAATTTGTAAAAGAACGATTGGAAGCTGCCCGTGCCAATATAGCCAGTATGTCTGATGACCAACTGCTGCACGAGCATGTGAAATCTTATATGGGTAATACCATGACACGGCTGGAAGGTATGTATTTTGCTCACGACCATTTGAGCAATCATAAAGCCAAAGCCAACCTTTATATACGTGTTGCAGGTATCCGTCCGCCACACTACAGGTATTACTGAGGTATTATATGATGCGTGCCACCAGGTGAGGGAGCAGAAACCAGCAGAACAACGTTATCAGCACTGCGGACACAATATTCATGACAAAACCTGTTGTGGTCATATGGTGTAATTTCAGTCTGCCACTGGCAAATACAATCGCATTTGGAGGTGTACCCATAGGTAACATACCGGCACAACTGGCACCTAGTGTCATAGCAATACCCAATTGCAAAGGGTCTATATGCAGTGCTTGTGCCATACCACCGATAACCGGGGCAAATACAATTACCTGCGCTACATTGCTCATTACTTCGCTTATGAAGATAGAGACTATAGTAACAATGAAGACAAGCAGTATTCCTCCTGTTGCATAACCCGCTATCCAATCACCCAGGCTTTCAATAATACCAGCTTTTTCCAGTTGGCCTGCCAGAGCAATACCTCCTCCAAATAATATTAATATCCCCCAGGCCATATTTTTTGTATCATGCCACTCGAGAATTGGTTTGTTCTCAGCAGCGCCTGATGGAAAAGCAAACATGAGTATACCACCGAGGAGAGCAATCATAGAATCGTTGAGCTTGAACAAAGTTTGGTATTCATTAATTAAACTTTTGGTGATCCATAAAAATGCAGTTATTAGAAAAATACCCAATACGCGCTTTTCAGTTGCAGATAACTTTCCAAGCTTCTTTAGCTCTCCGCCTATCAGCTCTTTCGTGTGATGGTTGGAAGGGATGTGATTAGGGTACAGTACTTTGACCATCAGGAAATAGAGTGTGAGTAATAATATAAGAGAAATAGGAAGACATAATTTCATCCAGTCTGCAAACTGGAAAGTGTATCCGGCTTCTTCCTGCAAATAAGCTACATAGGCTACATTGGGTGGTGTACCAATAATAGTAGCTATACCACCGAAGTTGCTGGAGTAAGCAATAGCCAACATCAGGCAAATGCCCAGGTTGGTTACATTCCCCTTACCTGTATTACTGTCTTCCATCACCTTTATAACACTAAGCGCGATGGGGTACATCATCATAGTAGTAGCTGTATTGCTCAGCCACATACTCATCAGTCCTGATGCAAGTATAAATCCCAGTATGATCCTGTTTCCACTGGTACCGGTAACGCGTATGATAGATAGTGCGCCGCGCTTATGCAGCCCCCATTTTTCTATTGCCAGGGCTATCATAAAGCCACCCATAAACAGAAAAATAATCGGATTGGCATATGATGTAGCTACCTCGTCTATTCCGGCTATGCCTAATAATGGGAATAGCAATAACGGCAGTAATGCTACCACAGGCATTGGTAGAACCTGTGTTACCCACCATGTGATCATGAGCGCAGCTACGGCCATTACCTTTGTTGCTTTATTGTCCAGCATAAAAGTGTCAGACAACAGGATGAACAGAAATATCAATATGCCTGCAAGTAATGCTGCAATTCTTGCCTTGCTTTTGTTCATGTTTATTTTTGGTTAACAGTATGAAGATATAAAAGAAAATGCCTGCTTCACAAGCAGGCATTTTAGCTTAATAATGTAAATACGTTATTTGAACTTCACCCATGCTATATGAGCATATTTCTTTCTGCCATCCCGTTCTATCATTAGTGTTGCATAAGTGTTAGTGGCGTCGTCAAAATGAGCTGATGCAATATTGGCAAATTTCAGGTCTTTATCTCCTTTGGGAGCAGCAAACAGGAAGTGTTTTTCAAAGAAGCCGTTCTTTAGTTCATAATAAACGCTATTCATATCACTTGCTGCTACTACTACCTCCATTTTATCACCTTCTTTTTTATGAAAATTTTCAGGATAATCATTAAATATCAGGTATTTCCCATTGGTAGTATTTACGTAGTCGAAAGAAAAGAACGGCGTATTGTTGCCCCTGAGAGAAGCCGGTTGGTATGTCCATATGGCTTTTGTCCGTTCCGACAAGTTGAAAGGGCTGATGTCGCCACTGGCTTTTTGTGATTTTTTTGCAGCGTAACCTATGGTCTCTTTACCTTTCATGTCCAACTCTGTAATAGCAATGTTACCCAGTTGGGTTTCCAGGGTACTAAGTTTAGATCCGCTTTGTTGTTGAATTTTGTATATCTCCTCCTGTATGATGGTGGTCGTATTGTCTTTATTGACCACCATATGTTGAGGCATGCCGGAATAGCCACCTTTTTCGTTGAATTTTTCTTTTACATGCGTGGCTGCATATTCACCGATAAAGGGATCTGCTTTTACGATGAACAGGCTTGAAGGGTCTATCAGTGTTATCAAAGGAATGTAAGTTGTGGTTTGTTTACCGCTCCACATACTGCTCTTTTTAGACAGGTAGGTGAGCGTAAACAGTTGCAGCATTCCCGAACCGGGGTTGTATTGCAACATTCCTTTGGTGTCCATAAAGTCGTCCGAGAATTCTATTTTTTTATAGGTGAAACTACCTGTGGACTGATCTAAGCGTGATATAAGTATCCTGGAGTCTTTGCCGCCTGAATTTTTTGTATTGAACCCGTACGCACAAATGAATACACTTTTATCATTTACATAAGACGCAATATAATTTACATACTTGAAGCCCTGGGCATCGTAAAAGGCTTTCGCCAGTACTTTGTGTTTGCCACCTTCAACACCATAATACATCACTTCGATCCTTTCGTCGCTTTCGGGGGAGATGGAGTTGAAATTGATTACAGCATAATTATCGGATACAGGACTTTTTTCGACGTGGAAAGCCGGCTCTTCGACACCGCCATACACCATAGCAAACGCCATGCCTGCATGGAACTTTTCCAATGTGCTTATTTGTTCTTCGCTTACCAGCGCACCTGTTTGGGGATTAAATACTAACCTGAATAATTTTGGTGTTCGTTTCAATACCTGCTGTATGAACAGAACAGGTGCACCACCTATCTCGTAAAGCCCGGCTATTTTTGTTAATTTGAATTCTTTAGGCTCCCAGTTATCGCCTTGTATATTCTTCTGGCCGATCAGCTTACGGCTCTTGTCATATACAGATACGTCAATACCGTCTTTGCCGGTATAGTTAAAGAAAAATGTATTCCCGCTGGATAACTGCAAGACTTTTCTCCAGCCATCTTCGGGCTCATCAAAAGGTTCGCTGTATTCTACTTTGTTGGTTTGTGCTACTGATACCTGTACACACAACAAGAATGTAAGGGCAGCGAATAATAGGTGCTTCATAAATATATATTTGTACGCAATATAGTGCTCAACTACCTTTCTGAAAAAAACAAAGCTATTTTTTTACGAAACGGTCGTCTGTAAGCGAATGCAGATATGCTTCCAGGTCCTGCTTTTCTGTTTCGGTCAGGTTGAGGGGTTGCAGTAGCAGGCTATCCCTTCCGATAGCATCAGGAATAAATTTCTGAGGCTGGTCGTAATATTCAATTACTTCTCTCAATGTTTTTATGCTACCATCGTGCATATATGGAGCCGTAATGGCTACGTTCCTCAGACCAGGCACTTTGAATTTGCCTATATCAGCCTTATTATGCGTGTGATAATACCTGCCTGAATCGTTATATTCTTTACCATTGAATAGCCCGATACTACGAAACTCATCTGCCGTGAAATCGGGTGTAAAGTGGCATTCAAAGCATTTGCCCTTTACTCTGAATATAGCCCTGCCGCGTTCCTGTTGTGCTGTAAGTCCTCCCGGCTCGTCGTTCAGCCAGCGGTCGTTAGGGGTGTCTGCAGTTTCCAGTGTTTCTTCAAAGGCTGCAATAGCTTCACCAAGGTTGTCTTTATCAGGCACCTTGCCAAAAACTTCCAGGAATAATTGCCTGTATTTACTGTTGTTCAGCCTTACAATAGCTTCCTCAACAGGCAGGTTCATCTCTACAGGATTGGCTATGGGGCCAAGTGCTTGTTCGCCGAGGGTAGCGGCCCGTCCATCCCAGAACAGGGCATCTCTTGCTGCCACATTCATGGCCGATGGTGTGTTGCGGGATCCTATCCTCCCATGTACACCGGTGCTGAAGGCAGTAGTGTCTGCAAAGGCAAATTCTGGTTTATGGCAAGAAGCGCAACTAATGCTGTTGTCTTCTGATAAAATGGTATCGAAGAACAGCATTTCTCCCAATTGTTCTTTGGTCAGTTTTTGCTGCTTGTCTTTTTCTTTAAAAGAAAGTAGTGCCAGTATGCTTATTCCTGAAAGGAGAAAAATGATAAAACCATGTTTCACGTTGTAAAATTACAATATCCAGCTGACGTATTACCTGATATTTGTCACTTATTCAAAAGTCACCCATGAGATATAGGCCTTTTTGTCTTTTTTTACGCGTTTAACCATCATACTTGCATAAGTATTAGTTTCGTCTCTGAAGTGAGATGATTCAATCTTGCAAAATGAAAAGTAATCATCATTGGTAGGCCTGCCGAAAAGATAGTTGGTTTCGGCTCTGCCATTACTCAGCTTCTCAAAGACAGCTACGCTTTCACTTACATTTTTTATTGTACGTAAGTCATTGAACTTTTCAATAGGCTTGCCGAAGTTCTTGTGATTTTCTTTGCTGTCATTAAATATCACATAAGTATTGTTGGTAGATGTATTGATATAGTTGTATGAGTAGAATGATCGACTGTCTATCTGCATTTTCTGAATGTCATATCTCCATATGCTTTTTCTCCTGGCAGACATGTATAATATAGGCATGCTCGGACCTATAGCAAACTGGTTTTTAAGTAAAGAATAGACTTGTTCTTCTTTACCTGTATTGTCCATTTGTACTATGCCAATAAGCCCAAGATGACTTTCAGGTGGCGCGTGAGAGTTTATGATCTCTAGTTTTTCCTCAAATAATATGCTGGAAGTGTTGTCATGATTCAATACAAGATCCACAGACATTCCTGCAAACTCCTTTTTATCTTTAATTGTAGTCTTAACATGTGCATTTAGTTCACTTATCGCACTTGAAGTTGTTTTTATTATTTGCAAAGATTCCGGGTCAATATAACTTAATAGTGAGTTGTAATAAGTTACGAATCCTTTAGATTTTTCTAAAGTTATGGTAAGTAGTTGAATGATATTAGTATTGGGATTATATATCATTTCCCCGACCGTTTCTTTAAAATCATCCGTAAATTCAATATTCAGGTGAGTGAATTTTGTATCTCCTTTACTGAGACGCGAAATTATGACACGAGAATCTTTACCACCCTTTGATGCAGTGTTATAGCCATATGCAGCCATATGCACACTCTTGTCGCCATTCACACACATGCCTATAAAAGTGGTGTATTTGTATCCCTGGGCGTCGTAAAACACACGGTTTACTTCTTTGTGTTCGCCATTAACGATGTTATAGTGTACTACTTCAATACGTTTATCGGTTTCATGAGCAAATGAGTTGTAATGAGCAACTGCATATGCATCAGAATATGGGTCCTTTTCAACAATAAAATCTTCTTCATCAACACCAAAAGCTAACGCATAACCTGCAAGCATTTTGTATTTAGGTAAGCGCCCGATCTCTGTTTGGTGTGCTATTGATCCATTATCAGGGTTTAGCTGAATACGGTATAGTACAGGTTCTCTGTCGTTAAGCTGATTAAGAAAGATAACAGGTTCTCCATTTATCTCATATATACCTTCTACAGTTGTTTTTTTCATGTTCTTAGGGTCCCACAAGTTGCTGCTCAGCATTCTTTTGGATGCTTGTTTCCTATCCTGCTTGTATACTGTCACGGATATTCCTTCACTATTGACAACAATAAAAAATGTATTGCCATTAGATATTTGTAAAACCTTACATAAACCTTTTTGAGGCTCGTCAAAGGGTGCACTATATTCAATCTTTTTTACCTGGGAAAATGCAGTGAAAGATATGATCACTGTCATGAGGGTTAAAACAAGGTTTTTCATTCAGAATAATTTAGACCGTAATTATAATAAACCTACTTCAATTTTTATTGGCCTATGACCATAATCATAATATTTCATCATTCATTTAATAACTTTGCGCCGTCATTGACTAATAATATTGTTTATATATAATAATGTACTATGGAATTTCGTATTGAGAAAGACACAATGGGCGAGGTGAAAGTGCCTGTTTCTGCCTATTATGGTGCACAGACACAACGTTCAATTGAGAACTTCAAAATAGCCCAGGACATCAACAAGATGCCTAAAGAGATCATTAAGGCTTTTGCTTACCTGAAAAAAGCTGCAGCACTAACGAATACAGATTGCGGTGTATTACCGGCTGAGAAGTCGAAACTGATAGGCCAGGTTTGTGATGAGATACTGGACGGTAAACTGGATAATGAATTCCCGTTGGTGGTTTGGCAAACAGGTTCAGGCACACAATCAAACATGAACAGTAACGAGGTAATAGCTTACCGGGCTCATGTGTTGAATGGCGGCCAGTTGACAGATAAAGAAAAATTCATTCACCCGAACGACGATGTGAATAAGTCACAGTCTTCAAATGATACCTTTCCTACAGCTATGCATATAGCTGCTTATAAGATACTGGTTGAAAACACGATCCCCGGTATTAAGCAACTGCGCGATACGCTGGCTGCAAAGTCAAAAGAATACATGCATATCGTTAAGATAGGCCGTACGCACTTTATGGATGCCACACCGCTGACCCTGGGACAGGAACTGAGCGGGTATGTTTCTCAATTGGATCATGGTATGAAGGCTATCAATAATTCACTGGAGCACCTGGGTGAGCTGGCATTGGGCGGAACGGCAGTTGGTACCGGTATCAACACGCCTGAAGGATATGCCGAAAAAGTTGCTGCTAAGATCGCAGAACTGACAGGCCTGCCTTTTGTAACGGCTGAGAATAAGTTTGAGAGCCTGGCCGCGCACGATGCAATTGTAGAAGCGCATGGTGCGCTGAAAACAGTAGCCGTAAGCCTGATGAAAATTGCTAACGATATACGTATGCTGAGCTCAGGCCCGCGTTGCGGAATAGGGGAGATATCTATTCCTGACAATGAACCGGGGTCTTCTATCATGCCGGGTAAGGTGAACCCTACACAGTGCGAGGCGCTGACCATGATAGCAGCACAAGTGTTGGGTAACGATGTGGCTATCAACGTAGGGGGCGCTACAGGGCATTTTGAATTGAATGTTTTCAAGCCAATGATGATATACAACTTTCTGCACAGCGCAAGGCTGATAGGTGATGGTTGTGTTTCTTTCAATGACAAATGTGCGGTAGGTATTGAGCCGATACAGGCAAATATTGATGCTCACCTGCATAATTCCCTGATGCTGGTTACTTCTCTGAATACAAAGATCGGTTACTATAAAGCTGCGGAAATTGCACAGACAGCGCATAAACAAGGCAAAACGCTGAAACAAACAGCTATTGACCTGGGATATGTTACAGCTGAGCAATTTGATGAGTGGGTGAAGCCTGAAGATATGGTGGGTAAAATAAATTAACTAAATACAATACCGGAAAAACTAATCAGGGCTTCCTATAAGCATAGGGGAGCCCTGATTAGTTATCACATACAATATCAATATTATTTTTTCGTTTGTTAAGTTAGTAGTTAATAAACCTAAAGAATGACCAATAGTCCTATTAGCCCGAGGCAGACAATAGCAATTACTCTGTTGCTTTTTACATTTATGACCTTGTTAGGTCCATATTCAGGTGGACAGTACGATATCAATTTTTGGATAGCATGGGCCAGCCAGATATATGTTAATGGCTTTTCCGAGGTATATGCTGCTCCAGGAAATGATTATATGCCATTTTTCCAGTTTGCACTATATGTGTATACTAAGTTTCAGGGGAGTTTTAAAGCAATCCAGGAAAACATTGGCTACCTGAAGGCGTTCCCGATAGCTTTTGATATGCTAGCCCTGTGGTATGTGTACAAGTACATAGATAAGCGAATTGCATTCATTGTTCTACTTATGTTGAATATGCTCAACCTGGCCTATATCTATAATTCGTTTATATGGGAGCAGTTCGATGGCGTTTTTTCTGCGCTCAATTTCATTGCAGTTTATTATGCGTGGAAAAGAAAGATATTATTAAGTGTTGTGTTTTATGTCATTTCTTTCAATATGAAAGTGCAGGCAATTATTTTGCTGCCTGTTATCGGCTTTTTCTATTTAGATCACCTGGTAGCTGAACGTTCTTTGAAGGCATTATTGCTGCCATTTTTATCTGCTATAGCCATCCAGTTTGTTTTTCTGATCCCGTTTATAAATAGTTCACTTGGTGTTGGCGCTATATGGCATGTTGTTTTCAGTTCGGTTGGCAGGTATCCTATGATCAGCCTGAATGCATGTACTTTCTGGGATCTTATTTTGCCCAGGCCCGAGGTTAACCTGATGCCGGATAACAGAATGGTGGCAGGTGTGACATTTAAGACAATAGGACTTATATTGTTCTTTACCTCATCATTTGCTGCATTATTTCCGCTGTTGAGAATACTTGTATTGAAGTTGAAGAATAAGCCTTCCCCATTGATCGCAAAATCAAAGTTACTGTTGATATGCGGGCTCCTGTATATGTTGTTTTATTTTTTTAATACGCAAATGCATGAGCGGTACGCCCACCCGGCAATGATCTTTTTTATTGCTTATGGATTTTTGGAGCGTAAGTATCTATTGTATATCCTGTTCTCATTGGCATATTTCTTTACGTTAGAACGTATGATGCATTGGTTAAGGCTGAAGAATTACTTTACAACAATATTTAATCCAACCTTTATAGCATATCTGAACCTCGTCATAATTGTTTATGCGTTCTTCTTGTTGTATGGTCGTAAGAAGGGTAGTAGTGTTGAGGAGGAAATAATAAAAGAGGCTGTTACATAATTGTAACAGCCTCTCAGGATTTTATATTACTAATGCTTATTTCCAGATATTCAATCCGAACCTATCAGCATTTTCAGTAGCCTGTTCATAACCTGCATCGTGGTGACGAAGAATACCCATCGCAGGGTCGTTGTATAGAACACGGCTCAGTCGCTCATCAGCATCGGCAGAGCCATCTGCTACTATTACCATACCCGCGTGTAGTGAGTAACCCATACCCACGCCGCCTCCGTGGTGGAAGGATACCCAACTTGCACCGCCAGCTGTATTGATAAGCGCATTAAGAATAGGCCAGTCGGCAACGGCATCACTACCATCTTTCATAGCTTCTGTTTCCCTGTTTGGAGACGCTACAGAGCCACAATCCAGGTGGTCGCGACCGATAACGATAGGAGCTTTCACCTTGCCTTCGCGTACCAGTTTGTTGAATAATAACCCTGCTTTTTCTCTTTCGCCCATACCCAGCCAGCATATACGGCTTGGCAATCCCTGGAATGCGATCTTTTCTTTCGCCATATCCAGCCAACGCAGCAGCCCCGCATTTTCAGGGAACAACTCTTTCAGCGCCTGGTCGGTAGTATAAATATCTTCAGGGTCGCCACTGAGCGCTACCCAGCGGAACGGACCTTTACCATCGCAGAACAGCGGACGTATATATGCCGGAACAAACCCCGGGAAGTCAAATGCATTCTCCACACCACGTTTGTCGTGTGCTTGTCCACGCAGGTTGTTGCCATAATCAAACGTGATAGCGCCACGCTTTTGCAGCTCCAACATCTGGCGGACGTGTTTGGCCATTGTGTCGAGTGAACGGGAGGAGTATTCGCCAGGGTTGCTTTCACGCAAAGTATTAGCTTCTGCAACACTTAATCCTTCAGGGAAATAACCTATCAACTCATCGTGTGCCGATGTCTGGTCTGTGAGTGTATCAGGAGTGATGTTGCGGTCAATTAATCGTTGTAGCAGGTCTACAACATTGCAGCATACACCTATTGATATTGCTTCTTTGTTCTCTTTTGCTTTCAGTGCCCAGTCAATAGCCTCGTCTATATCATGGGAGTATTTATCCAGGTAGCGTGTCTCAATACGTTTTTGTATGCGCCATTCTTCCATTTCGGCAGCCAGGCATACACCTTCGTTCATCGTGATGGCTAGTGGCTGAGCGCCGCCCATACCGCCAAGACCGGCTGTTACATTCAACGTACCCCTCAGTGTGCCGTTATAATGCATATTAGCCAGCGACAGATAGGTCTCGTATGTACCCTGTACTATTCCCTGAGAGCCGATATATATCCAGCTACCAGCAGTCATCTGTCCGTACATCATCAATCCTTTTGCTTCCAACTCGCGGAAATGCTCCCACGTAGCCCAGCGGCCTACAAGGTTACTGTTGGCTATCAACACACGTGGTGCGTTCTTATGAGAACGCAATATGCCCACAGGCTTGCCTGACTGCACCATAAGCGTCTGGTCTTCTTCCAGGTTGCGCAGGCACTCCAGTATCTTATCAAAGCTTTCCCAGTTGCGGGCTGCTTTGCCTATACCGCCATATACTACCAGATCTTCAGGGCGTTCTGCCACTTCGGGGTCCAGGTTGTTCTGTATCATACGGTAGGCTGCTTCTGTTACCCAGTCTTTACAGTTCAAGGTAGTGCCCGTCGGCGATTTGATCACTCTTTTCTGTGTGTGTATATCAGCCATTATACTATGTTTCTATCTGTTTTAAAGGACTGCAAAGATAACAAGATTTTCAGGTTGAAGGTTATTACATACCGCTTTTAGGCTGGTACTGCATTAACACATCCGGGAAATATTTGTTGGCAATGGTCTCAAATTCATCCCCACGCATGAATTTATGCACGTCCATATCGTCAAGGCTATTGCAACCTGATGCAGCCAGTAATTCCAGTGCTGCATGTACGGTGTTCTCATGAAACCGATAAACCCGTTCACTTTTTTCCGTTACTACCAGGCCTTTCATCAGCATCTTGTTTTGTGTGGCTACTCCGGTAGGGCAGGCATTGGTGTTGCAGCGTAACGCCTGTATGCAACCTACCGAGAACATGAATCCCCGTGCGCTGTTACACATATCTGCACCCAAGGCCATCATTTTTAGTATGGAAACACCTGATATCACTTTCCCTGATGCTATCAGGCGGATATCTTTCCTCAGGTCATGAGCTATCAATGCCTGGTGTACGAAAATGAGCGCAGGCTGCACCGGCATGCCTACACTATCTGAGAACTCCTGTGGAGCAGCCCCCGTACCTCCTTCTGCGCCATCTACGGTTATAAAGTCCGGTTTGATGCCTGTAGCTTTCATTTGTTCGCATATCTCTACAAACTCATCTGTCCGCCCGATACAAAGTTTAAAACCCACGGGTTTGCCGCCACTCAGTTCTCGTAATTGTTTGATGAAATGCAGCAGTCCTTTTGCATCGGAGAATGCGCTGTGGCCCGGAGGGGATAGTACCGTAGTATGTGGCTCCAGCAGGCGGATACGGGCTATTTCCGGCGTGTTCTTCACGGCAGGCAACACTCCGCCGTGACCCGGTTTCGCCCCCTGTGATATCTTAAGTTCTATCATTTTTACCTCCGGCAGGGTAGCTTTTTTCTGAAACTCTTCCGGGCTGAAGTTGCCTCCTTGTGTTCTGCATCCAAAATATCCGGTACCTATCTGCCATACAATATCCCCCCCCTGCAGGTGATGATCTGATAAACCACCTTCACCGGTATTGTGATAAAATCCTCCCTTTTTTGCTCCTATGTTTAATGCTTTGATAGCATTCTCGCTTAAAGCACCAAAACTCATGGCCGATATATTGAGTATGGATGCACTATAGGATTGCTTACAGTCCGGCCCGCCAACGGTAACGCGCGGCGCTTCTGTCATGATCTTAGCAGGGTATATAGAATGTTTTAGCCCCTCGTAATCCTCGCTGTTTATTTCCAGTTGCGTACCAAACGGCCTCGTGTCATTCTGAGATTTTGCACGTTGATAGGCCAGTGCACGATCATTGCGCGAGAAAGGTCTCCCATCGGTATTTCTTTCAATAAAATATTGCTGTATCTCGGGCGAAATATCTTCCAGCATGTAACGCAGGCGTCCGAGTAAGGGGAAATTCCTGCGTATGGTATGCCTGGGCTGTACACTGTCATATACGCCAAGGATATATAATATGAAAACGATCCCGGCTATCCACATGGTACCCGGGGTAGGGTATACCAATGCTGTAAAAGCAGTAAGAAGTAGTAAAATAGTTCCTATTATATAAAACCTGTATCGCATAAGTGTTAATGGTGTTTATCAGTGTAACAAAATAAAAGCGCCGGGGTTCAGGCAAAAAAAAATCCGGCGATTGCCGGATTTGTATTATTTCAATTTCTCTACTTCTTTAACCAGTGTTTGTGTCCACTCATCTTCTTTCACATCTTCTTTCACAAACTTGTTGCCTGTCACCTGTTCGTATAGCTCAATATACCTTTCTGATATCATATGCACAACTTCGTCAGTCATTTCAGGTACCATTTGTCCGTCTTTACCCTGGAAACCGTTATCCATCAACCATTCACGAACGAACTCTTTACTCAATTGTTTTTGAGGTAACCCCTTTTCCTGGCGTTCGTCATATTCGTCGGCATAAAAATAGCGGCTGCTGTCCGGTGTGTGTATCTCGTCTATCAGGTAGATCATATCGCCGATCTTACCGAACTCATACTTGGTATCAACCAGTATCAACCTGCGCTCACGGGCCATTTGCCTGCCACGCTCAAACAGGGCGCGGGTATAGTTCTCCAGCATTTCATAATCAGCTTCACTAACCAAACCACGGCTGATGATCTCTTCGCGGGAAATGTCCTCATCATGTCCTTCATGCGCTTTGGTAGAAGGTGTAATGATCGGTGCGTCAAAGAAGTCATTTTCTTTCATTCCTTCCGGCAGTTTTACACCGCACAGTTCGCGCTTACCGCTTTTGTATGTGCGCCAAGCATGTCCTGTCAGGTTGCCGCGAATGACCATCTCTACCGGAAAGGTCTCACACTTAAGTCCAATAGTTACATTCGGTAGCGGAGCACTGATCTTCCAGTTTGGAACGATGTCTTTGGTAGCATCCAGAAATTTGGCAGCTATGGTATTTAATACCTGACCTTTGTAAGGTATAGGCCTGGGCAATACTACATCAAAGGCTGATATTCGGTCACTGACCACCATCACCAGGAATTTGTCAGCTATAGTATATACGTCGCGCACTTTGCCTTTGTAAAATGCGGTCTGTTCGGGAAGTTGCAGCATAGAAATGCTTGGATTAAAAACATTAATAAGAGGACGAAATTACTAAGAAAAAACGGTTTAAGGAGATAATAGAATTTTATACAATGATTTTTGTGACGTCAGGCACATAGGTGATAAAGTATAATATGTTCGGGGCTTAGATATATTGTTTAGATCGTATTGAATGACAACATTAGCTTTCATTAGTACATTTACGAATAATACATCCGGGTATGCGTACAATATTGATGCTAACCATTTCTAATTGTTTTATGACATATGCGTGGTATGGTCATTTAAAAAACGGTGGTTCTGATATGCCATTGTTTAAACTTATTCTTATAAGCTGGGGTATAGCTTTTTTTGAGTACTTATTTATGATACCGGCTAATAACCGTTATGGTCTTCAGGAAGGTTTCGGCCCATTTCAACTCAAGACCATACAAGAGATAATATCCCTGGTCGTATTTGTACTGTTCGCTTTGTTTTTTCTTAAAGAACCTCTCAGGTGGAATTATATAGTTGCCTTTTTGTTTATTCTCGGGGCTGTGTACTTTATGTTTTATCCGTTTGCTACGAAAAATACATAATTGCAGAAAATTGATAACATTTTAACATCGTGGTATGTAAATATTACTTTACTTTGTGTAAAGTTTATTTTACATAAAGTAAAAATTAATTGTCATGATGAACAGATTGTTATTACCACATTGGTTTAGGAAAACAGGATTGGCACTATTGCCTTTTGCTATTGTTTTGATGATACTCGCCTTTTTCTACGAATACGATCTCCCGTTTCTGGCATACAATACATGCCACAGCACAAAAGACTTTTTAGATACGAGCAACCATAACCTTACCGATGAACTGGCAGTTGTGAGTTTATTTGCATGCTTATTCTTCCTGGCCTTTTCTAAGGAAAAACATGAAGATGAATATCTGAATGAAGTGAGGCTTAAGGCGTTGCAGATAAGTGTTTACATAAACTATATTGTATTGGCCGTAGCCACTGTTACGGTATACGGGCTCAGCTATATGTATGTGCTGTATGGCAACCTGTTCACTATCCTGGTTATTTTTATCCTTGTGTATTACTATCGTGTACATATTAAAGGCCGCCTGGCGAGGGAGGAACAAATATGAAGAATACTGTAAAGGTGGAACGTGCCAAAAAGAATGTTACCCAGGCTGAGCTGGCTGAGGCTATAGGAGTGTCCCGCCAAACTATTAATGCAATGGAAGCGGGCAAATACATACCGTCAACATTACTGGCACTCAGGATAGCACGTTATTTCGGAACAAATGTTGAACAAATATTCTCCCTTGAGGAAGGGGAATAGCCTGTATTTGTTTTTTAATTCTTTAAATTCGATGGAATAATTTAATAATCGGTTAAGAGATATTACTTTTGCACGAAACACGCAGTTTTTTGAAGACCCTGCTAGATCATACTCAGCTTAATATTACACTGCAGCGGCTGGCGCACCAGCTGATAGAAAACCATCTTAATTTTGAAAATACTGCTATAATAGGTATTCAGCCCAGGGGAGTATTACTCAGTGACCGCATAGCACAACTCGTGCAACAAATTACCAAACAGAAATATATTGACTATGGTAAACTGGATATTACCTTTTACCGTGATGATATACACCAGGGCAATGATATACATGTACCCAAACGTACTGATATAGAATTCAGTATTGAGGGCAGGGACGTGGTACTGATAGACGATGTGTTGCATACCGGCAGGACCATACGTTCGGCCATGGATGCACTCATAGACTTCGGACGCCCGAGAAGTGTGGAGTTACTTGTGTTGATCGACAGAAGGTTCAGCCGGGAGTTACCTATACAACCGGATTACATCGGTCATTCTATAGATACTATCATTACACAAAAAGTAAAAGTATACTGGTCGGAACAGGACGCAAGGGACGAGGTGGTACTATTTGATAAATAAAGACAAAACAATAGATGTCATTATCTGTAAAACACTTACTGGGAATTAAAGAACTGCAGGCTGCGGATATACACACTATATTCCGTACTGCGGATAATTTCAAGCAGGTTTTACAACGCCCGATAAAGAAAGTGCCTACACTGCGTGACACAACAGTTGCCAATGTGTTCTTTGAGAATTCTACCCGTACTCGTATCTCGTTTGAGCTGGCAGAGAAAAGGTTGAGTGCTGACGTGGTCAACTTTTCTGCGTCCGGCTCTTCCGTGTCAAAAGGTGAGACGCTGATAGATACAGTAAACAATATCCTGGCCATGAAAGTGGATATGGTGGTAATGCGCCACAGCGCGACAGGTGCACCATGGTTTCTTGCCGACCATATCGACGCCAGCATTATCAATGCAGGTGATGGCATTAATGAACATCCTACGCAGGCGTTGCTGGATGCATTCTCTATGCGCGAGAAACTGGGTGACCTGAAGGGTAAGCGAATAGCCATTATAGGAGACATTATGCACTCAAGGGTGGCATTGAGTAATATATTTTGCCTGAAGAAACTTGGCGCAGAGGTGATGGTAGCAGGCCCGCCGACGCTGATACCCAAACACATACAGGACCTTGGTGTAAAAGTAGAATACAATGTAAAAAAAGCACTGCAATGGTGCGAGGTAGCCAATGTATTGCGGATACAATTGGAAAGGCAGAACAAACCACTCTTTTCTACATTGAGAGAGTATGCGCTTTTCTACGGTATCAACAGGCAGATGCTGGATAGCCTGGACAAAGAAATAACAATTATGCACCCGGGACCTATAAACAGGGGAGTAGAATTAAATTCTGATGTAGCTGATGGCAACCAATCTATTATTCTTGACCAGGTAGAAAATGGTGTGGCTATCAGGATGGCCGTTATTTATCTCTTGTCCGGAAAACGGGATTTAGTAGAGTAAAGTCGAATTTTAGTGGAAAATGCCTGTGGTATAGTTTATACCTCGACAGGCCAATAGGTTCTTCTCTGAAGCCAATACTATTTATAATTGGAATGATGTCGTTATTACAAAGCTCTTTGTCTATCAGTACATATTTCTGCGCATAAAATATGCGGTTCACTTCCATTTGGTTATAACGTTCCAGGTAAGCCAGGAAAGCATAATCTTTTTCGGCTTCTGCACATATACCCAGTACTTCTCCTTTCGGAAATTTTTCTGCCAGGTAATGCATATTAGATATCATTTCATGATCGCGCCCCACCTGGCCCACCTTACTACCCAGGTATATACATAATCCAAGCGATACAATTATGGCAGAGAGCCTGAATATCCTGAGCCCTTTTTGCCCGGCTTTGAACCTGTTCGTTATTACTAAAAAATAGGGGTAGGCTATTGCAGCCACTGCTAATACATAATAGGGAAGTGATGGCACTAGGTAGAATGTGCGTTGTTTCACACTCATCATAATAGGGGTAGATGCTGCCAGTCCTATAAGTAAAAAGAAGAGAGCATGTTTACCTGATGTCTTTTGCGGGGTTAACTTCAAAAGCCGTACAATAACTATAAGTATTATTGTAATGGCAATGGGTACCAGCATTTGTATAGCAAGGTCATACAACAATTGCCAGCGCCCCAAACCTCCTGTAGTTATCTCCCTTTGCCCCGACAATGCTGCTATAAGTTGTTGGTTAAGATATCTGTCGAAGCTGGCACGAGGTCCGGGAAACTGGTAAAAGATCACATAAAAAGCTATTAGCATGGCTGTAAGGAATATGGTTAGCATTACGGCTGTAAAAAACTGTTTGCCACTGCCTCGTTGATATACCAGCCAATATAGGCCGGGGACAGCCAGCGGGAAAGCGCCTACCGGGCCTTTGGTCAATGTGGCGCAGAATATCAGTATACCACAGGTTATGATCCCCCACATGTTGTTGTCCTTTAGTGAGCGGTATAACGTCCATACTGCCGCAATATCAAACAGGGCCATGGTGCAGTCAAGAATGTTATTGGTATATCCCCATGTGATAGTTGGTACCAGGCACCAGAGCAGTAAAGGCAAAGCGTAACTATAGCTTACCCCGTTACCTGGTATTGCGCGGTTCCAGAACTGCTTCAGTAATATTGCTGTCAGTAACCATATTACGAATGAATATATTTTTTCAGTCAGGTAATGATCGCCAAATATCTTAAAGAAAATAGCCTGTAAGCCAAAGAACAGGGGTGGGTGTTCAGAGAAGATCCAGGGGTTACGATAGTATAATGCCCAGAAACTGCCTTTGCCTATGGCCAGGTTGCGCGAAATAGCGGCATAGGTTACACCGTCCAGAAAAAGGCCCTCTGGTACCAGCCTGTCCAGCATCAGCATTGAGGTAAGGATGATAATGGTAATACAGGCTATCAGTCTTGTATTGTTGCCGCTTGGGTTACTCACGTTTGTTTCAGCTATTGTTGAAACGATAAAAATATAAAAAGAGCAGTATAATGCTTTGTAATATATGCCTAAGATTTCAGCAATAATCCTTTTTACTTCTGTTCCAAAGCGTATCTTTGTCAATTCGTCTAATGACAGACAGGAATAGTGAGATTGTATAACAAAACAGAAAATTATGTCATCTACCTGGTTTCGACGTATTAAAAAGGGTATCCTGACCAGTACCCAGGAAAAGAAAGAAGCCCCGGACGGACTTTGGCATAAATGTCCTGAGTGTAAACACACAGTGACAACCAAAGAACTCGAAGAGCAACTATATGTTTGCCCTAAATGCGATTATCATAACAGGATAAACGCGAAAGAATATTTTGCAATACTGTTTGACGGACAGGAACACGAACTGCTGTTTGAGAATATTACTCCCACAGACAAGCTGGGTTTTGTAGATATGAAACCCTATACCGACAGGCTGGCCGGGGCACAGAAAACCACGGGCCTGAAAGA
Organism: Chitinophagales bacterium; assembly: GCA_020636495.1. Classification (NCBI taxonomy): domain Bacteria; kingdom Pseudomonadati; phylum Bacteroidota; class Chitinophagia; order Chitinophagales; species Chitinophagales bacterium. The sequence goes on from JACJXQ010000008.1 coordinate 1,970,288, forward strand.
TGCCATGACGGTAGGTGTAGGTAATGTTGACGGAAAGAGACTGGTAGTAGCCTGCATGAACTTCAATTTTATTGGTGGTTCCATGGGCTCGGTAGTAGGCGAAAAGATCAGCGAATCAATAGACTACTGTATTGCCAACAAGCTACCCCTGATGATCATTTCAAAATCGGGTGGTGCTCGCATGATGGAAAGCGCCTTTTCGCTGATGCAGATGGCCAAAACATCGGCAAAACTGACCCTGCTGGCCAAAGCAAAACTTCCTTATATCTCACTGATGACAGACCCGACTACGGGTGGTGTTACTGCGTCCTACGCTATGCTGGGCGATATCAATATTGCTGAGCCTAAGGCATTGATCGGCTTTGCCGGTCCCAGGGTGATCAAAGAGACCATTAAGAAAGACCTGCCAGAAGGGTTTCAGCGCTCGGAGTTCCTGCAGGAGCATGGCTTCCTGGACTTTATCGTGAACCGCAAAGACCTGGTTAAGCAGTTATCTACTACCATCGACTGGTTCTTAAAAGACAATAAATAAGCTTGGCCCAGCAGCAGGTATATATCAAGAACCGCCCCGTTACTTTTGAGTATGCAATAGAAGATAAACTCACGGCGGGCATCGTGCTGACCGGATCTGAAATAAAGTCGGTACGGGCGGGGAAGGTGAGCTTTAACGATAGTTATTGTTTCTTTCACGAAGGCGAGCTATGGATAAAAAGCCTGCACATTGCTGAATATGTGAATGCTGGCTATGCAGGTCATGCGCCTACACGCGAGCGCAAGCTGCTGCTCACCAAAAAGGAATTACGCAAATGGGCCCAGAAGATAAAAGAAAAGGGACTGACCATTGTGCCGCTGGCCATGTACATCAATGAGAATGGCTATGCTAAAATAGACATAGGGCTGGCCAAGGGTAAAAAAACACATGACAAGCGCGAAAGCATTAAGCAGAGAGATGCCGACAGGGAGATGAAACGATACCTGAAGTAGTATTACTCCAGCCAGCAGTTGATCACATCGGGCGTATTTGGGGGCTGATTATTACCCTCGCACTTTTCCCTGGCCTTTTTACTGCTTGCAGCTTTAATTTCTTTAGAATATTGCTGAAAGACGATACCGCCTTCGCAGGTGCAGGTATAGGGTTTCTTACAGGAAAATAGAGTGGCTGTAAGTAGCAATAATGTTGCGGGCAGCAAGGCTTTTTTCATATATATGTAACGCTTTACGGAGGTGTTTTAGTATTGCCTTTAAAACTGGCAACGTATTTGCAATAATAGTTCAAAACCATGTTATGAAAAAATTGATATACTTACTCGCAGGTGCAATATTAACAGGCGGATGCACCAAGAAGGTAGACTCGAACGACCTGAAGGATGACGTGCCTTATTACCAGGTATACGAAGTGGCATATAATAAAACGGATAACAGTACCAATGCTACTGCCGGCTTCCAGGTAAGGGACAAGTCGGGGGCTAAGGTGCTGCTTTCCGACGGAGCATCCGTCAGGGCTAATAATATGACCGCCAATACCAGCTCGATAGACAAAACCCGCTATACCTGGGCGCTGAACGGCATGCCCGATGTAGATTTTGCACTGGCCAAGAACTCCGGCGATACCATAACAAATGTAGTACTGAGGTCGGATATTGGAGATGTGGAGATTGTAGGTGGCTTGCCATCTTCTGTGTCAAAAAGCAATGGGTTTGATTTCAGTTGGGCAGGTGCTGCCCTCGCAGGTCAGGAGTCGATGACCGTATCTGTTGTGAGCGGAATAGCTACCGATATTGTGACCAGATCGGTAACAAATAATACTGTGACCATAACGGCAGACGACCTTAAGAATTGCCCTACCGGAAACATAAGTGTAGTGCTAACCAGGACCAAAGATATGCCGGTGAAAAAGGAAGACGGTGGTGCAGGAGGCAGCATACAGGTAAGGCTGACGATAAGTGCCAAAACAGTTTTAAACTAGCAGATTGTAACGCCTGTTATTGTAAGACAGTAAAAAGCCCCGTGGTATTTTTACCACGGGGCTTTGTCATTCATCAGTAAATATCAGTTATTCATACTTCACCCATTGCAGGTGTTGTTGCGCTCCTTTATCGTTGGTTATGTTGATGTGATACATACCTGCGGGAAGATCTGCCACCTGCAATGTTGTTACCGGCTGTTTTGTGTGCAGACTTTGTATCATTTTGCCGGCATTGTCATACAGGCCAATGGAGTACACACCACCAACAGGCAGGGATACGTGCAGTTGTTTTGTGCCGGGGTTAGGGTATAGCACACCATCTATCTTCCCTGCTACATCATTTACACCGGTATTGCCATATACAAACGCTATAATATGCGGGCTGGGTGGCAGGTCTATGGCTGCCAGTTCGCTGTTGTCACTTTCTTTGTACACGGTTACCGAATCATCAAAGTGATTCACGCACCACATCTCGGCACGGGTAGGGTGTGTATACATTTCAAAAGGTTCGCGCGGACTGTTGATAGAGTCCATTAGTGTCATGTCAGAGGTTTTTATTACGTATATCTTAAAGTCGTTGGTGTTGGATACATACATTTTGCTGCTGTCTGATGATACCGCAACACCGCTGTTATTACCACCTGGAATATCTACGGAGTCGGTAATGGTTTTGTTCGCAGCATCTATTTTATATACTCTGTGCGTAATAGTGGCAGCTTTATAAGCTATGCTGCCGCCTTTGGTAAAACGTATGGGGCTGTTGTCATACTGGTCAACTCCTGCTTTGAAAGAGCTTACCGTCATACTGCCGGTAAGGTTGCTCACTATATATACCTGCGTACTGTCAGACAACCAGGCCTCATCGGCACCCGGGCAAAGCTCCAGCCTGTATGGATGGGTAGATACCATGACAGAGTCAATAATCGCTTTGGTAGATATCCTGATACGCAGGAGGTAGGCACCACTGATGGCGTAAAGGGTATCGCCGCGCACTTCCATATCCTGCACATAATGCTTTATAGAGTCGGTGATGGTCTCATTAGCCATGTCGATAAAGTACAATGTACTGTCCCATACATTTGATGCAAAGCCCATAGTGCTGCTTGCCGCAACAAATGAGTTGTTCATGGTACCGATAGTGCCCGTACGTATATAGTTGGTGCCATTCACCACGCCCACGCCGGGGAAACCATTGCTGATGACTTTTTGCCCATGTACGTTCGCTATGCACAATATAGCAGCCATAAATGCAAGGTAGATATTTTTCATAGTATCAATGTTTGATCTACCCAAAGTTACTTTCCGAAAGCAGGGTGGTGCATACGTACCATTGCGTATTTTGTCATAGCCACCAGTACGGAGTAGTGTCCCGTTTTTTTACTGTCCCACTTTCGGGACGCGGGACATTTTTCTTTTGTATGGTAGAGCGTGTTATATCTTATTCGTCAAAACTCAGGTTGACAGGCTCTTCTTTCTTTACTTTTATGTCAGTAGATGGGGTAGTTGCATCAACTATTTCAAAGGTTATTTTGTCAAACCATATTTGTCCGGTTCCTGATAGTAAGGCACCATATGCTATGTCAGCAGCGTTTTCGTCCACGTCCAGTACAATATCATATTTTGTCCATTCCGTATTCCCCTTTACGGGACGCTTGCTCATATTGTCAAATGCTGAACTTCCCTGTCCATTTTTTTTATCTACTCTCAACCAAAACCCCGCCCATCCATCTACATGCTCCGACTTCATATAGCCGGTCATGCGCACTCTTTTTCCCTTGAATTTTTCAGGGCTTGAGGTCTGCATCAGTGTGCCGAAACCTTTAATGTGTTTGGCGTTAGATTCAATGGTGGCACAGTTGCTTCCATCTTTTGCACCACCTTTGTCGGTACCCATATCATATTTACCAGGATCGCTCCCGGCCCTGTACCAACCGTCAGGTAACTCATATTTAATGTTTACTTTATCCTTCTCTCCGGCAAATACTGTTGTAGACAAGGTTAATAACACCAGTACCAGGTTATATTTCAGTAGTAGTTTCATAGTAGTGTGTTTTGTTATGTGTGAAGTTAGGACATGTTGATAGTTGTGACATTATAGCTATATTAAAATATAATAAAACATCACTTGGGCGATTAGCCTTTGTTATAAACTATAACATGTGCAACATCAGTTACAAAAACTTAGCATGGTTATTGTTTGATACATTACAACCTATACAAAACTATATGCGCTTACCTGCTTTTTTACCTCTGATGTTATTTATTGCATCCTTCTTTATAATCTCCTGCAGTAAAAAAGAAGGTGTTGAATTCTGCCCTGCATTTGATGCAACGTTCTACAAAAATTGGTTTCCCGGTTACAATAGTGTAGGTCATAGGGTAGTTTTTGTAAACGACTCTGGTGGCGAGTTTTCTATGACAACTTCCTGGGTCAACTATGGAGGGGCTTATACATCTGAATATTCCTTTGATGCATTTGAGAAAAAGCACACTACATGCGAGGTAACAGGCCTGATATATATTACATTGTCCATACCGCCGGATACAACAAAGTATGGAGATGTTATATACCAGACCATGCGTATGGAATTGAGAAATCTTGGAAAATTGAATGGCAATTTCAGTACAGGTAATGATGCGCTGACGTATGACCTTGTAAATGCGCGATACTACATAAAAACAAAGAATAATGACATGTCAGCACTCGATTTTGACAAGTACGATACATATGAAACTCATAACTCGTATACGTTTCATGGCACTACCTATCAAAACGTTTTTATTACCATTACCACCGGGCCGGAATTGCTGAAAAATACCTGGGCTGATAAGGTGTATTTCGCAAAAGGCTACGGTGTTATAGGGTTTCGTACCAACCCTGGTAAAGTAGAGTATTGGTTGAAGTAGTGTCCCGTTTTCTCACTGTCCCACTTTCGGGACACGGTACATTTCGGACAAAACCTCTTGTTGGTACAAGTCATAAACAGAAAATACCTGCAAAAAATAAATAGCCCCTTCGAGGATACGAAATTACACGGCCCAGTGTCCGTTCAGCTTCAGTACTTTTTCCACTACGTCGCGTACGCAACCCATACCGCCGTTTACGGGAGAAACGTATTTGCTGATGTTCTTTATCTCAGGGCAGGCATCGGCGGGGCAGGTGGGGAGCCCGCACATTTGCATCACTTCGTAGTCGGGCATATCATCGCCCATATACAGGGTGTGCTCTAGGGCTATATTGTGTTTGGCGGCCAGCTCCTGCAGTACTGCTTTCTTGTCTTTTACGGCAATGTGCACCTCTTCCAGCCCCAGTTTCTCAAAGCGTTTCTTTATCGCCTCGCTGGTTCCGCCAGATATGATCCAGATATGATACCCCTTTTTTATGGCCAGTTGCAGCGCATAGCCATCTTTTATGTTCACGCTGCGCAGCAGGCTGCCGTCTTCCATAGCCAGTAGCTGGCTGTTGGTCAGCACGCCGTCTACGTCAAACACGAATGTCTTTACCGGGGCAAAAAGTTCTAGTACGTTCATTTAATCCTGGTTGTCGCGCCACTCATATACCCAGCTGCTCTGTATCATCTCCAGGTGGCCTTCGTTACTTTCTTCGCGTTTACCTTCAAAGTTCTCTATTTCCAGCACCCACTCCAGCAAGTCTGTAAAGCGAATGCGGTATATCTTGCTCTCGCCAAACTCATCACCAAAACGTTCGTACAGTTTCAGTGCTATATCCTCGTGGTCACTCCAATTGATCGGTGGTTCGTAATGAGCCATATCTTAAAAAGTCAAAATTTTAAAGTCAAAACCAAATATAGTTGCCAAATCCAACATCAACTATCTAATATTCAATACCTAACTACTACTCCCCGTGCAACAGACTCTGGTCGGGTATCGTCACTTCTATATCTCCATTGCCGTCTTCCAATACACACTGGCAACCCAGGCGCGATTCCAGCCTCGGGTTGCGGGCACGGTCAATAAAATCCTCTTCTTTATCGCTCAACTCCTGCAAATGTTCGTCGCCCTTATTTACATACAGGTGGCAGGTGCTGCAAGCACATACCATCCCGCAATTGTGGTGCAGCTCAATGTCATGCTCCAACGCTACTTCCAAAATACTTATTCCCGGCTCTACATTTTCTATTGTAACAGGCTCTAATCCTTTCTGTTCAAACTTAAATCTTATATTATACATTTTGAATATTATCTGTATTAGGTCGCAAAAGTAAGTCATCAGGGGCTATTCTCCCTTATCGTTCCTATACATCTTATCTATGGAGGTAGTTACAGACTTGTATAGCTCTTGCCAGTCGGGGTTTTGCTGCAATAATGCCAGGTGTTTTTCTATGGTAATATTATCTCCCCGTCTTGCCGGGCCCGTTTGCAGCCTCATAGGCGATGCCTGGCTGATGCGCTCTGCCGTCTGGCTCACTATAGGGTACAGCAGTGAGAAGGGTATGTGTTGCCTGGTACATATCTGCTCACTTACTGCCATCATATGGTTGGTAAAGTTGTTGCACAGTACGGCGCACAGGTGCAGCCACTGGCGTTGCTCCCAGCTTATGGTATATTGTATATCCGTGATGTCTGCTGCCAGCTTTTTCAGCAGCTCTTCTGCATGGTCTGTGCTGCCTTTTATTACTATAGGTATTTGCCTGTGTTTCGGCAGGTTGTCTTTTACAATAGAATAGATGGGCCACATAACACCTGCATGCTTTGCATAAGGTTCCAGTATCATCCTGCTTAGCGATCCCGCTGTATGTATCAGCGTACAGTGCTCAAACTTAAAATTAGCGGCTACATCTACTATAGCATGGTCGGTTATGGCCAGTATGCAATAGTCAGCGTCGTCCTGTATGTTCGTTACATCGGCAAGTGCGGGTGCTTTAAGCACTTCGGCCAGTTGCTGGGCATGTGCCGTATTGCGTCCATACACCCCCAGGCAGCTATGACCCGCTTTGTGCAGCCTTGTTGCCATGAACCATGCCGTATTGCCCGTGCCTACTATATAAAAGGTCATTATTTATGTGCAAGGTAATGATCAGTCATTATTGTATGAACTTTTTCTTTCAGGGCAGGCAGGTCGTCCATGGTCAGTCCCGCTGTAGGTATAGGTTCCAGGAAATGAAAACGTATTCGCAATGGCCTTGCCCATGCCGTTTTATCATGAGGTAATATGCGACCTGTATTGAATATCACACCCGGGATGATAGCTTTCTGTGCTTTGATAGCTGCTATGAATGCCCCGTCGTAAAATCGTTGTATAGGCTCTTTGGTCTTGTTGCGTGTACCTTCCGGATAGAGGCACAGGTGCAGGCCCATATCCAGCATGCGCTGCATGTCAGTAAAGCTCTTTTTTCGACTGTTCTCTTGCTTACGGTCTACCAGTATAGAGCCTGTTTTGTATATCACCCCGAATATAGGTATGCGCGACATCTCTATTTTGGCCAGTGTTTTATTGGGCCCCGGTATCCACGGCGATGATACCGGAATGTCTACCAGTGAGTTGTGGTTGGTCACCACTACATAATTCTCTCCCTTTTTAAAGTGCTCTTTGCCTTTTCGTGATACCGGGCAGCCCACCAATGGCATGAACACGCCCATCCACAACCTGAATACCGGGTGCAGCGCTTTGGCCCTTTGTGGTTCAGGCAATAAGGATATCAGCCATATAGGGATGAATACTATGAGCATGGTGATGACGAACAGCAACAACCCGAGTACAAAATATATATGGCCTGCGATCTTGGCTAAGAATTTCATTGTTGTTGATTATAAACTCCAGTCGATAGGTGTTTGTCCGTTTTGTTGCAGCCATGCGTTTGCTTTGCTGAAGTGCCTGCATCCAAAAAAACCGTTATGTGCAGATAGCGGTGAGGGATGTACTGCCGTCAGTACCAGGTGTTTGTTCTTGTCTATCATATCCTGCTTGCTTTTGGCAAATCCTCCCCAGAGCAAAAATACAAGTTTCTCTTTCTTGTCAGACAATGTTTTGATAACGCTGTTTGTAAAATCGTGCCAGCCTGTCTTGCTGTGCGACATGGGCTTGTTTTGCTCTACGGTCAGTGAGGCATTAAGTAGTAGCACCCCCTGTTGTGTCCATTTCTCCAGGTTGCCATGGCCCGGTCGGGGTATACCAAGGTCGGCCTCTATTTCTTTGAACATATTGACAAGTGAGGGAGGAGCAGCAACGCCCATTGGTACCGAAAAACTCAGTCCATGCGCCTGCCCGGGATTGTGATAAGGGTCTTGTCCCAATATCACCACTTTTACTTTGTCAAACGGGGTAGAATTGAATGCATTGAAAATATAAGGCCCCGGAGGGTATATGATCTTACCTGCCTGTTTTTCTGCTTTCAGAAATGCAGCTATCTGTCCAAAGTAGGGCTTGTCGAATTCGGGTTGTAACACCTCTTTCCAACTTTGCTCTATCTGTACATCCATTCTGTTCATTTAATTTATTGGGTATTACCGCCATTGGCTTTCTGCATAACGGTAAAGCTGCCGCATACTTCCCTGTTTCCTTTTACCTTCTGCGAAACGATAAGCAGGTACAGGTCTGTTTTTTGCGGTATGAATGAGTAGATCATAAAGTTGTTACTGCCTTTATTCTCCACCACTTTATCTACCAGCTTGGTATCAGCCCCGTCAAACAATTCAAAGTATAGTTTCGATGCATCTTTATTGCCCACAAAAACAAATTGGTACAGCGTACCTTGTGTCAGTTGCACCGCTATGGGGTAGGGGTCTTTAGACGACATGGTCAGCATGGCATCTTTATATATCTCCATACCCTGGGCTTTGAAATCGTGTTTTATCTGCTCGCCCTGTACACGGATACCCTGGTCCATACAACCGACCTTTGCCATTTGTGCATAGCCTGTCTGAGCAGCTGCAACGGTAAGTAACAGTGATGCAATGATATGAAGCTTAATACGCATGGGTAGTAATATTATTCCTGCTAAGATAACTATTCTCCGGTGTAATAACCACACACTGTGAGGATAACGGATAGTTATATCTCCGTTTATAATATTTCATTTACATGTTTTCTGATGTTAGTAGCCAGCTTACCCATAGGCAGGTCATTATCGTCGTGCCCGAAAGGGTCTTCTATCTCCTCTGCTATCAGTTCAAGACTGGCCATAACATAGAACACCACGGCCACAACGGGTACTACCAGGTATTGCAGGCTGTACACATAGCCCAGGGGCAGTGTCATGATGTAGATAAATATGAACTTCTTGATAAACGCTGTGTACGAGTAAGGTATAGGGGTATTCTTAATACGCTCACATTTGCCGCAAATGTCGGTGAAAGCATTTAAATTATCGTTGACAAACAGCAGTTGTTCACCTGTCAATTTGCCCTGTTTTTGTAGCAATATCAGCCTGTCGCTCATCATAGAGGCTACCTGGTTGGGGGCGTGCTTGTTGCCGTCTATTTGTTTCAGTTCAGGGTGGTCTATATCATCCAGCGTATAGCGGGTATATTCCGATTGCAGATGGTCTTTCAGCACGGATGCGTAAGTAGGTATGGCATCCCGGAAAAAAGCCCTGTTGTCCTCGTCGTCCCTATCCAGCAGTGAGTTCATTTTCAGGGCCATATTACGACTGGTGTTTACCAATGCGCCCCATATCTTACGGCCTTCCCACCAACGGTCATATGCTGTATTGGTACGGAACACCAGCAAAAGCGACAGCGCAAAGCCCAGCAGGTTGTGCATCTGGTGTATGTTGGCGATGAAGGGGACTTCTGACGGATCAATATAATTCAGCCCGACATAGGCAACTGCCCAGGTATATACCGCCATTAGTACAATGACTAACGACAGGCGCCTCAAAGTATCCGACTTGTGGAACTGGAATAGTATTTCAAACCATTTCCGGGGGTTGTATGTCCGCATGGGCTATGTAATATATTAAATGGTTGTTGACTTAGCGAATGTCGACATGCAGGAGCTTTTCGCCTGCCAGGTAACCTTCCAGTGTGTCATATACATTTACAGCACCAACACCCGCAGGGGTACCTGTAAATATCAGGTCACCGATATTGACAGATATGTATTGTGAAACATATTCTATGATCTCATTGATGTTGAATATCATTTCGCTGGTCTTACCTGCCTGCACTCTTTCGCCGTTCTTTATCAGTTCAAACTGCAGATCATTGATATTAAAGTCCTTTGTTATAGGTATAAATTCTCCTACTGCTGCCGAGCCGTCAAATGCTTTAGCCAGTTCCCAGGGCAATCCTTTAGATTTCAGTTCCTGTTGCAGGTCTCTTGCTGTAAAGTCAATGCCCACAGTTACTGCATCGTAATATTTATGAGCGAATTTTTCCTGTATATACCTGCCGTTCTTGCATATTTTTACCACCAGTTCGCACTCGTATTGAATATTATCTGAAAATTCAGGATAGTAGAATGGTTTGCCCGGCAGTAAAATAGCGTTCTTAGGTTTCATGAATATCACCGGGCGGGTCGGTACATCATTGTTCAGTTCTTTTGCATGTTCAGCATAATTTCTTCCTATGCAGATAATCTTCATCTTTGTGCTTTATTTTAGTGTTCAATATGAGTCGTGTAAAAATAAAATTTCCTGCCGAAAATCCACTATTTCAGACCACTATCCCCATCCGCATCGGCGATGTGAATTATGGGGGGCATGTAGGTAACGACGCAATACTGTCTATTGTTCATGAAGCCCGGGTGCAAATGCTGGCACATTTTGATTGTACTGAAATGGATGCGGGCGGAGTGGGGCTCATCATGGCCGATGTGATGATAGCCTATAAAGGAGAAAGCTTTTATAAAGATGTATTAGAAGTGGAAATATATGCCGTTGAATTGTCTGCAGTTTCTTTCGACCTTTTGTACAGGATAAAAACCACCCGCAATGACGAAAAGACTGAAATTGCCCATGCTAAAACCGGGATGGTTTGCTTCGATTACTCTGCCCGGAAAGTAACAAATCTGCCCGCTGCATTAAAAAGCATTTTAGAAAGCGTTTAATTTTCAAGTTTTTGATTTACCTTTGCCGCTCTTAAATCGCAAATAAGAATAATGGCGAGGTAGCTCAGGCGGTTAGAGCGCAGGATTCATAACCCTGAGGTCTCGGGTTCAATTCCCGATCTCGCTACTACTAAAGATGAAGCCTTTCAGGTCAAAAGCCTCGAAAGGCTTTTTTTTGCTATAACGCAAAATATATTTCCGCTCCGGGGGAGTTGTGTAAGGAGGCTCGCACAGAGCTTGCTAGTGTGGTGTTATCTACACGCGAATATATCACCACGGCTCTCCGTTCGCATCATGGCAAACGAATAACGCCCGTAGCGTCATGATTGTGATCATATTTTCCCAGTATGAGTATTATTTCCTGGCAGGTATATGTGGAAACATTGGTTTTGAATTAATATTTCTGCTTTTATATATTAGAGGTTTAATAAGGGATTCGGCTTTGTTACGTTTTATTTATATTCTGATCTTCAGTATGTGCATATCGGTCAGCACATATGCGCAAAATATCCGGCACAAACTGGATTCACTAATTGCAGAGGTACCAAATGTAGAAGACACTGCCAGGGTAGTGTTACTTTGCGATATCAGCGGAGACTATTTTAACATAGATCAGGATAGTAGTATTGCTTATGGTGAAAGGGCATTAGAATTGGCTAAAGAGTTGAATTATATACATGGCCTGGCAATATCTAACCAGGTTATTGGCAGGTGCTATGCTTTGCAAAACAAACCTTCAGAAGCACTGACGTATTTACAAGAGGCACTCGGCTATGCACGTAAGATCAATTCAAAACAAGTAAACCATGATGTAGTTGTTGCTAATATATTACTTACAATAGGTCAGATATATAAACAAAAGGGAGACATTAGTAATGGAACTCCTGATGACTATAAGAAAGCATTGGACTATTATATACAGGCAAAAGATGCTTATAAACAAGCAGGCAAAAGCCCGGTATATGTTCTTAATGCTATAGGAGGGCTACATCTGGCGGGCTTAGTAAAATTGAACGAACAGGAACAATTGGCAAAAATAAAATTGGCGCAGGCAGCCTACTCAGAAGCTATAGAAGAAGAGTCAAAAGAAGGGCACTCTACCAAAATGTTGGCCATGCTTTATAGTCAGTTAGGTAATACCTACTGTTTGCAAGACAACCTTCCGAAAGGAATCGAACTTTTGAAGAAGGCACTATCCATACAACAAGATATGGGCGATGAAAAAAGTGCGGCATACTCAATTGCGAATATTGGCTATTTCTACTTTCAAGGGGTAGTAAGCAATTGCAGATCCTGTACAAAAGACATGAAGAACACTCGGAAGACACTACCTATGGCATTGAATTATTTGAAGCGATCAGCTGAACTTGCTGAGCGTTTGGATATAAAATCTCTTCTCGTACAGGATTACAAAAACATATCAGATGTATATGTTGAAATGAGACAGTATAAAGATGCCATGAATTACTATAAGCGATTTGTTGCCATTCAAGACAGCTTACGAGATTTTGCTGAAGAACGAAAATTTGCACAGGTAGAGGCTCAGTATGCCGTTAAGCAAAAAACAGACTCACTAAAGTTTGCTAATGAGCTAAAGGATAAAGAAATAGATCAACGCAAAACAGAGCGCAACGGCACGATGACAATACTGGCGTTGGTAGGTATTTCAGCAGTTCTGTTTATTAACAGGCAAAACATCAGGCGTAAAAAACTGAAAGCTGAGAAAGAGTTGGCAGATAGCAACCTGGCACTGGCAGACAGTAAGCTGAAAAAAGCACAGGAACGCTTAGACAGCTTTACCCAAAACTTACGTGAGAAAAACCAACTCATAGAGAATTTCTCTGCAGAAATAGAAAGATTGCAAGCGTTGCCTTGCAGCAATGAGTTGCCTGATACTAAAGAGAACCTTATCAAATTACAAAACTCCATCATACTTACTGAAGAGCAGTGGGATAACTTTAAATATACTTTTGAAGAAGTACACTCAGGCTTCCTGTATCGCTTACGAGAAAATATGCCTGACCTTACTCCTGCCGAGACCCGTTTTATGGCACTTACCAAACTCAGGCTGACCAACAAAGAGATGGCCGGTATGCTGGGTGTGGGCGATGCTGCGGTGAGAAACTACAAATACCGCCTGCTGAAAAAGCTTGACCTTCCTTCAGAAAGCGATATTAATGAGGTGGTAGATAGTATTTAGGTGTATTTATAACTATCAGTATTTCAATTATTTAATTTATTGTGACGGCGTTGTGACGCCGTTTTTTTGTATCCCGCCTGTACAGCAGCACATCTTTGCTGCATGATCGCTAAAAGAACAAAACAGTTACCCCATTGGTGGGCATATGTACTGGTTACGCTACTGTGCCTGGCACTGATGGTGTTTACCTGGCTGTATTACCAGAGAGGTATTGATGCCCTTAATGACAGGGCAGTAATAGCAAAGCGACACACAATACAAATAATCAATTAACTATATGCGACAACCCGGCTGCAGCCCTGCTGAAAGCCACAAAAACAACAGTATGCAACTAAAACACATGAAATGGCTCTGTATGGTGAGCTTCTTATTACTCTCGCTAAGCACACATGCGCAAACTTGGACCACCTTAGGCAGTGCAGGTTTTTCTGCAGGTAGTGTTGCTGATATTTCTTCAGCTCTTGATGATAATGATACACTCTATGTCGCCTATTCAGACAACGGCAATAGCCAAAAGGCTACCGTAATGAAATACAACGGCAGTAGTTGGGACACTGTGGGTAGTGCAGGATTTTCTGCAGATGGTGTTCAATTTGTCTCTCTGGCTATAGACGGGAGTAGTACTCCGTATGTTGCTTACCGGGATTATAGTGTTTATAAAGCTACCGTAATGAAATACAACGGCAGTAGTTGGGCAACTGTAGGCAGTACAGGATTTTCGGCAGGAGATATGAGCTATGCTTGTATGGCTATAGGTAGTAACGACACACCTTATGTTGCCTATTCTGATTTTGGTGGTGGCAGTGCAGGCAAAGCTACCGTAATGAAATACAATGGCAGTAGCTGGGTAAATGTTGGTAGTGCTGGATTTTCGGCTGGCAGGGCTTACTATGTTTCACTTGCTATGGATGGTTCAGGTACACCATATGTAGTTTACCAGGATGCCGGCAACAGCAATAAGGCCACCGTGATGAAATACAATGGTAGTAGCTGGGTAAATGTAGGCAGTGCAGGATTTTCGGCAGGCATCCCCTATTATAATTCGCTGGCATTTGACAGTAATGATACTGCATACATAGCTTTTCAGGATGTTGGTAAAAGCGGTAAAACTACCGTGATGAAGTACAACGGCAGTAGCTGGGATATAGTAGGTAGCAGGGGCTTTTCGGCAGGCAGCAGTAGTTATGTGTCTCTTGATATTGACGGCTCGGGCACACCATACATAGCTTATAAAGATGGAGGTAACAGCCAAAAAGCTACCGTAATGAAATATAATGGCAGTAGTTGGGCGGTAGTAGGCAGTGCGGGTTTTTCTGATAGTACAGCTGACTATACTTCTCTTGTCATAGACAGATGGGGTACACCCTATGTAGCCTACCAAGACTACGGCAATAGCCAAAAAGCTACTGTAAGAAAATTCCCTCCGTTCACCTGGAATGGTAGTTGGGATCTTTATGGGACCCCCGATAGTACCGATAATGTGGTCATAAACTCAAATGCAGAACCTGCAAGTTTCAGCTGTGCCGGCCTGTTTATAAAAAATGGTTATGTGCTTAATACAGGTACTAATAAAACAATCACTATTTATGGTGGGTTTGTGAATAACGGTAATGGAGTGACGGGACAAGGAACTATTACATTTACGAAAGATGGTACTGCTGAGCTTAGTGGCGATACATTAGAACATGAGGGAACGATTGTTGTAGAAAGCGGTTGCACACTAAATACAAATAACAAACTACGACTAACTTCAGATGCCAGTAATACAGGACGCATTGGTGAAAGTGCAGGTACTATTAGCGGAGATGTAATGGTGCAACGTTATAGCATAGCAAAAAAATGCTACCGCTTATATACACACCCCTTTACCTCTTCTATTGCATTAAACCAGTTGACAGACGAGATAGATATTACAGGTAGCGGCGGGTCTGCAAACGGATTTACCAGTACAACCTCTAACGCTTCTTCGGCTTACTGGTTCAACCCTACCGCGGCAGATACTTCAAGCAGTAGTGTAAACAGTGGGTGGACAGCATTTACTTCTGCCAATACTAATAGCTGGGACCAGTACGAAGTGTTGCTGTTGTATCTGCGTGGTGCAAAAGGAGAAGGTTTAAATGGCCAGGCTTATACTCCATCAGCTTCTACATTCGAAATGTCAGGAACTGTAAATCAGGGTACACAGGTAGTAACCATGACCAAAGGTAGCAACAGTAGCTTTGGTGTATGCGGCAACCCCTACCCGAGTGGTGTACAGATGCAGAATGTGAGTAAAGGCAGTAATGTAGGTGCCAATTACTATGTATGGGATGCCTCTTCAGGTGCAGACGGCGCATGGGTTGCCAATGCATTCACCAGCTCTTACATATTACCACCATATGCAGGCTTCTTTACCACGATTACAGCAACAGACAATATCACTTTCGAGGAGCAGGACAAAGTTTCAGGCGGAACTGCCCTGCACAAGGGTACAGCAGCAACCAACTGGGTAGAACTGTATATCTACGACAGCACTACCAAATGGGACAGGTTGCTCATCCACTTCGACGACAATGCTATGGAGGTGCAGGACAATGCAGACGCTAAAAAACTGTATAACCCCAACCTTGATTTTTACACACTTTTAAAAGATGGTACAAGGCTGGCAATTGATGTTCGTCCTTACAGCGACTTAAAAAGTATACCGCTTGGACTGACTGCCTATAACAGGTATAATAAGTATGTGATCAAAACCGGCGACTACGATATTCCTGCAGGTGCCAAATTATACTTGCACGATAAATACCTGAATAAGACCGAAGAAATGAAGGCGGGTTATGAATATTGGTTTGATGTAACGTCAGATACGCTGTCACAGGGCGACAAACGTTTCGAGATCAACATGGTAGGTAAGCCCACCAATAGTGTTATAGAGGCAAATACACGAACGCCCCGGATGCAACTGATACCCAACCCGGCTTATGACGAAGTCAAGGTTTCCTTTGATGAAATGGAGGGTACTTCTGTCTTAAGGTTGATGAGTGTAACCGGTCAGGTTGTATACAGCAAGATGGTTGAGGGCAGTACGGGTAGTGTGGTTATCCCATTGCACAATATACCATCGGGTATATATATAGCCGATCTGGCTGGTAAAAATGCACGTTTCACACAAAAACTCATCAAGGAATAATTTATCAACATCCTTTTCTGCCCTCATTTTTTCTTAGGAAAGAAAAGACAAAAAATATTTATTTATGGAAACCAGCGTAGGAATAAAATTTATCCTCATCCTAATTGGAATTATATGTTTTTCTGTAACAATAGCTATGGCACAAGGACCAGGGTTCCCCGACCCACCTGTTGATACTCCTTTTGATGGAGGGGCCACTGCTATACTTATTGCAGCAGCGGCATATGGTACAAAAAAAATTGCAGGTACGGTAAAGAAAAACAAATGATATATTGATCTCCACCCGGGAGTAATGGTCACTGGCGCAGATGTTCCGCAGAGGCATCTGCGCCAGATAAGTCACCTGGTCTGCAACCGGCAATATTCAGGCTTAATAAAAATAGATTTACTTTAGTTTTTCAAATACCGGTCACAGGCCGGGTTATATAGTAGACACAGGTCTTGAAGGAGGCCTGTGCCAGTTTGGTAACATTACTCCTAAAAGAGTAACTTCAAAGTATGTACAGGATATTAGTGTTTTTCATGGTTAGCATGCTTAGTTGTGCGCACTCTATAGCACAAGACAAATATATACATACCATCAATACCTTAGACTCTCTTTTTCTGAAAGGTGAATACAAGGCGATCATTAGTTTTTGTGACGAATCGAAGTATGAATTAAACTCCGATTGCAGATACAATTTAATTGGCGCCTATTATTTTTCAGGCGATTCGGCAGGTGCATGGCGTCTGTTGAACAATGAGATAACACGGATTACGTCTAATAGCTCTTCCGCATATTCGTTGGATGTTTTATTTGATAAGGATTATTCATCCTACAAGAAGTTTCTGCTAACAAGCACAGCTAAAAAATATATAATGGGCCTCGTTGATTCAATATATATGTTGGAGCCTGTTACAGAAAAAGAAAGCGGTAAGGAATTACTACATCTGGTGATTGAAGACCAATGGGTTCGAAAAATGTCATCATTATATGATCACTTTCAACCAGACAGGAAATATTTATTACCTCCCTCAATTGATAGTATGGATGCTATCAAGGCGCAAAAAGATCATTGTACCAAAGTTTTTGACTTTTATCAAAAGCAAAATAAACTCTTTTCCGAGACAGAAGTAGGAACAATATATTACCTGCAACTACTACTTTTTTTTCATGAGTGGGATATGACAAGACGTGAGTTTTATCACAAATTATTAAAAGAAGGAGTGACATCAGGGGCTTTTAAAATAGAGGCTCAAATGAACTTTGAAATGAGTACTCAATTTATTGAAATGGGAGCTTTAGAGTTTAGTAAACATAGGGACGAAATTCAAGAAGAGTATAGAAAGAAATACTCAAAACCTGAGTACAGATATCATATATTTTAGAAATGGTACTTATATTATCCGATAATTTTGACCCCTGCTTCTCTGGCGCAGATGTTCCGTAGGGTCATCTGTGTCAGTTAAGTCATCCGGTTTGTAACCGGCATTCAGGAGATTTAGTTAAATCATATGTTACCGTGATGGGTGTCCCTAGCTCTCTGTAGTGTTTAAAAAATAATAAGCTGTCCTTAGTTTGTAACTAAGGACTTGCATGTTCTTACACTTTCTTTGCATCTATAGCGAATATAATTTGATAAATTGTAAATAATAACGTATATTTGTCAATGTAAATAATTCTGGCTGCTTAAACCATGACACCATATGAACAACCAATTTAACCATCACTACCGGCAAGGTTCCGGTTTGCATCGAAATAATGTAAATATTTTATCGTCCCGCCTCAACAGCGGGATTTTTTATTATTTGTTAAGTGCAACAAGTTTACGGTTTTACTTAACAATACTTAACAAATGGGATCGTAAATGCTTGTTTATCAACATGATGAACAATTTGTGTATTAACGATAAATCAAAAAGCAACTTGTATTATTGTGCGCATTATGTAGTTTTCCCAACCAAAATACTGCAATGCTTTGGGTCTGGTTTTGTTGTAGGAATGTACTGGTTAATTCTCTATTCCTTCCTCTTCATACATATCCAGTACAGATGTTGTTTTAGAGGCATCAAGAGGTATGGTGATATGAAAATGGGTACCTTCATTTTCTCTGCTTTCCAGCCTGATGTTACCACCATGCTGTTCAATTATCTGTTTACAAATATTCAACCCGAGCCCATGAGATTTTTCTCCTTTCAACCCCAATCTGCCTGCTTTGGAGAACCTGTCGAACAAGAAAGGCTGCATGTTTTCTGGTATCCCTATACCATTGTCAGACACAGTTATACATGTATATTCTTTGCCTTTCGGAGACAATTGCAGATGTATTTTTGCCCCGTCATTTGTAAATTTTATTGCATTGCTGATAAAGTTGTCCAACACTCTGAGCATTTTATCTTCATCAAGCCTGGCTGTAATGATATTTTCAGGTACTGTCAGCAGTATCTGTTTTCCATCTTTCATCTGGTGCGACCAGTGTTGTTGCACCTTCGAAAGAAACAGGTTTACATTTATGTCCTGCAACTGCAACCCTTGCGAGCTTTCTCCTTTAACTATCAGTATAAGGTCCCTGATAATATTCCTTGCCTCATCACAAGCCTCTATTATCATGTCTGAATATTGCTCACGCTCATTCTGTGTAGCATTCATATTTCTGGCAAGTTCAACAAGGGCTGATATACTGTTGATAGGACTACGGAGATCATGAGCTACTATGCCAAGCATTTCTGTTTTTAACTGTCCTATCTTATTGATCTCGTGGTTGTTGCGTTCTATGTGTTTTAGTTGAATGAAATAGTTAGCATGATATGAATATAACATACGGGAGATAAAGTAAAAGCCGCTGATCAGCATCAGGCCGGCAACCATATTCATTACTATGGCTTCTTTTGTATCCAGGAAATAATATATCCCTATACATGCGCCTATGTAGGTAATAATACTGGTCATTGCTGCTGCCCTGATGGTATACAACCAGGTGACGCTCACAAACAGCAGACTAAACATAAACAGGGTCATATTATTGGCCGGTGAACGACCTGACGTGAATGACAACCACATCATACTAAAGATGATAATCAAAGGGTAGCTGTTGGCAATAGTCTGTTTGAGCAATAGTCCACGCCTCATTGACATGTTTCTTGTATACAATATGCCCAGGTAGTATGCAACAGAAGCTAATAGCAAAAATGTAAATCCTAACCTGTACTCCTGATGTGCTTTAATAAATGAATAGTCAATAAAGAAGCTTGTTGTACGTAATGCTACGCAAGCAATAATGATCAGTATAGAACTGATGCGCGTTACTTTAAGGTTTTGGTTGATGGCAAACAGTCTGAATGGTAATTTATATTTATCACTGACTGATTCGAAAATATATAGTTTCATACACCCCCTCTTCTGGTATCCATATGTTCATGCAAGTTTAATAAAAAAAGAAATATGTACAAAATTTATAACCTTGACTTTACGAATGGGATATTATTTTTTTGCTAACAACAATCCAAGCTTTTTACATTTTACTATATTTAGTAAAAGCATATAAATGACGGTTGATGAAATTCTGGTACTATTAAAGAAGTTAGGTAGCGAGTCAACAAAAAAAGTTTTGATGAAACATGGTGCTAAAGATCCATGTTATGGTGTAAAAGTCGCAGACCTGAAAGTGATACAAAAAAAGGTCAAAAAGAACCATGAATTAGCATTGGCTCTTTATGATTCTGGTGTATCAGATGCTAAATACCTGGCTGGCCTAATAGCAGAACCATCTAGAATGACCAAAGAGCATTTGGAAAAATGGTTGAAGCATGCCGACTGGCAAATGCTGACGGAATATACTGTAGCATGGGTTACAGCAGAAAGTAATTATGGCTGGGAGTTAGCTTTAGATTGGATAGATTCAGGTGAGGAGGCGATGGCATCGTGTGGATGGGCTGCCTTATCAAGCTTCGTAGTAATAAAAAATGACGAAGATCTGGACATCAATGCTTTGAAAAGGCTATTGTCTTTTGTGGAAGAAACTATTGCTAAGGCACCCAATCGAGTAAGGTATACTATGAATGGTTTTGTGATCGCGGTAGGAAGCTATGTTGTTGAGTTAAATACATATGCAATAGAAACAGCAAAACGCATCGGGACTGTTTACGTAGATATGAACGGAACCTCCTGCAAGGTGCCATCAGCTATTGAATACATCAATAAAGTAATGAAAAGAGGGAGCGTTGGCAAGAAAAGGAAAACTGCCATTTGCTAGTTGTTCTGGGGTATATAAAAAATACGTGCTACCACGTATTGCTTACCAATATTTATGATTGTACATTTAAGTCAATGTACATTTATACCCTTTCTTAAACAAAAAATATGAACGATACGCTTTTTATAACAAATCGCACCGATAAGCCAATGTTAGCTATTATTTCAGATAACTATACCGGTAATGATCTGGTTAAGTGTGAGCTACAGCCGGGGGCTAATAAAATTCATGTTACAAACCTGGATAATGGAACGTATTATATCAGTCTTTCAGATCATAATAATGACGTGATATACAAAGAGAAGATCGTTAAGAACTAGACAAGTCAGGTCATTCTGCTATTGTTTCTTCACTTATGTTTAATGGTTGTATTGCGCTACCGTGCACAACATGTTCGTTGTGAACAGGTTTGTCTTTGAATTTCATAGCTCTGTGTAACAGGTAGCCTATATACAGACAGCAAAGTATGACAGATATGCTAAGATACCCTGTTATATTGTAGTTGACTATCTTATCTTGCGGAGTACGTATAACAATCAATCCGGCAATTAGTGAAGCCATTCCTACACCCATTTGCTGTATGGCAGAGTTAATATTCATGAAGCTACCCCTACGTGCGGGCGGAACTACTTCGCTAACAATAGCTTGTGCGGGAATAGCACGCCCTGTTGAAACAATGAACCAAAAGCCAGTAATACACAACACAAAGTAAAAGGGTATGGCTGGCATATTTGTGATAAGTGCAATAGGTGTAATAGCCAACAGAATCATATAGCTGAATAATTTGAATTTTCCCAGTCTATCTGCAAGTCTGCCAATAATAGGTGATGTAAAAATGGTCAAACCTCCTCCGACAATATATATCAAAGGTGTCTGTGAATTGGAAAACCCAACGTTCAGTTCCATAAATGGAAAAAGGAATGGAATGATAAGAAAGTGACCTAGCATCATAGTAGATGACAAAAGTACTGCCAGCCTCTGATCTTTATCTTTAATGATATCCCTTATTATTATTACCGGGTTCAGTTTCTGCTTGCTTTTATCCTGCAAGTGGTCTGTCATGTTAGGGATATACCTATTAAGTAGTGGAATTAGAATTATGCCAACTCCTGCAACAAAATAAAATGGTGCATGCCAACTAAAGAACTTTGACAGGTACAACCCGAAAGGAACACCAAACACAGAAGCAGCTGAAAAGGCTGCCATAACAATACCCATGGCCATCCCTCGTCTTTCAAATGGTATCTTATCAGCAACTATAGATAATACTTGTGCCCCGATAAGTCCTCCGAACAGGCCAGCCAATATTCTTGCAGCCAATAATAACTGGTAACTTGGTGCTATAGCACACATCAATGTTCCGGTAAGAAAGCCTGTATATGCAAACAACAGTACCTTTTTTCTGTCGAACCTGTCAACAAATGATGCGGCAGATATACTGGCAAATGCAGCACTGAAAGTATATGCAGCAACCAATAATGAAAACTGTTGTGCGCTGATATTGAAGTGTGGCATAAGAAAATTTCCCAATGGCATCATGATCATGAAATCCATTATATGGGTAAAGTTGAGTGATGCCAGTAATAAGAGTAATATTCTTTCCTTGGTAGTCATGTTTTAGCGAAGGCAAAGTTCTGCTTAATTTATATTTCTACACAATGCGGAATATTCTTAAAAGTGATAGGCATATAAGCAATCACGCCTGCTCATGTATAGCTATGAAACCCTGCAATAATTGCTGCAGATGTGTTTGCGGAATACTCAGAACCGGATGGAGTTCTATATCGTTATTTGCCAATTCGTTCGGGATATCAGCGTATGGATCAGGTAATTCGTTCCCTGTATTGCAATGCGCTATAATAGTGTCATATTCCCTTTTGATAATAATGGTTTCTTCTGCCGCGGATGCCGTTTCAACTCCATTACCTGATGGAGAAAAGGACAGGCAGAACAATATTGATATGCTTTCGGACCTGACGTCGGGGAAAAAGTCGTATTGAATGGCTTTGATCCTGATCCACATTTCAGATGAGTTGCCCATGTTATTGGCAGCAGCAATATTTACCAGGTCATTTACACGGGCATCTCTATGTAGTTTTGCTCCTTTGGAGTTGGTTAAAGTGATAGAGTATTCACTTCCTGCAAACAGGCAATCCCAGTCATTTATGTCCAGCAACCGATCTTTTGCTAAAAGGAACATGTCCCGGGCATCATCAATATCATTCATTTTAATACTGTATTCCATATAAGCAGGTGTTTCTTTATATTTACTACAGTAAATTTCGTGCCACTTTTGTATTGAAATAACATTATTTATCTCTTACATGTTAATAAATTATATTGGATTTGCTTAGAATATTATATCAGCAAATTGTTGACGTTCACCCGGTTGATGAAATTGCCTGGCAGGAGATGTGTGTATGCTGGCATGAGATAGAATTGGGGCGAAAGCAAACGATCACCAGTATAGATGCGATTGAGAAGTACATGTATTTTGTAGCAGATGGTGTTCAGCGTGCTTTTATTGAACGAAATGGTAAGGAAGCCACTCTTGTTTTTAGTTACACGCATTCATTTTCGGGCATCATAGATAGTTTCCTTTTACAACAACCATCCCGTTATTGCCTGGAAACAATAACAAGGAGCAAGCTCTTGCGTATTCACTTCAATGATTTTTCGAAGCTGTTAAATAAACACAGGTGTATTGAAACCTGGGCAAGGGTTGCTCTCACCCAGGCTCTTGCGGGTACTCTTCAACGTAATATAGAGTTACTATCCTATACGGCAGAAGAGCGTTTTACAACATTGTTAAGACGTAGCCCACAGGTGTTAAATATGATACCACATAAATATCTCGCATCCTACATTGGTGTTGATCCTACTACATTTAGTAAGCTTTTAGGTAGGGTAAAACTGTAAAATCTTGGTGCATACCAAGATTTGATAATAAATGTGCAGGTAGCTTTGTTTTAAATATTCATGTTTATGCCAGTTTTCAAAATACAATCACTTATCAATGATCTGGAAAAGGATGTACAATACACTTTGACAGAACTGTCAACATTACAGCATTTGACACAAAGAGAACTATTAGAACAGCCAGCCTCGGGCAAATGGAGTATTGCACAAGTGCTGGAACATCTTAACGGCTATAACCGGTTTTATCTAAAGGCATTAGAACAGGCAGTTTCGACTAGCAAGGTGAGTATCGCCACAGAATATAAAACAGGCTGGCTTGGACAGTATTTTACCAAACTTATGCAGCCCGGAGAGAATGGTAAAATAGGAAAGAAAATGTCAGCACCTGCTGAATATAACTTCGGGCCTGGCCTTGATACTGATAAAGTATTGTCAGAGTTTGCCGCAGGGCAGAAGCATTTGTTGCATCTATTGGAAAAGGCTCGTAAGGCAGATATGCGTAGTGTGCGTGTACCTATCAGCTTAACAAAGTTGGTAAAATTGAAACTTGGAGACACATTTCGTTTTGTTGTCGCACATCAACTCAGGCATTTCATACAAATAAATAGTATCAGGAAGCAAGCACTAAATATCAATACTGCACCAGCAATTTAGTAGGCTTGCTATTGTATTTTCGTAACTTACATTTTCTTAAAATTTAGTTACATGGCAAGTTTGATCAGAAAGGAAGATGCGCTGGAATATCATGCAAAGGGAAGGCCCGGAAAAATAGAAGTAATATCAACCAAAGAGACCAAAACCCAGAGGGATCTTGCGTTAGCGTATTCACCCGGCGTTGCGGAGCCATGTAAAGAGATACATAAGAACACTGATGATGTATATAAATATACTGCCAAGGGCAACCTTGTAGGAGTGATAAGTAATGGTACAGCTGTTTTAGGTCTGGGAGATATAGGGCCTGAGGCATCAAAACCTGTAATGGAAGGCAAGGGCGTATTATTTAAAATTTTCGCTGATATCGATGTTTTTGATATTGAGCTGAATGCTAGTGACGTAGATAGTTTTTGCAATGCAGTAAAGGCTATGGAGCCTACATTTGGAGGAGTAAACCTGGAGGATATTAAAGCACCTGAATGCTTCGAGATAGAAAAAAGACTGAAGAAGGAGATGAATATTCCTGTCATGCACGATGATCAGCACGGTACAGCAATTATATCAGGTGCAGCTTTGCAAAATGCATTAGAGTTAGTAAAAAAAGAAATAACAAAAGTAAAACTGGTAGTGAGTGGCGCAGGTGCATCTGCTATATCCTGCTGCAGGATATACATAGCGCTTGGTGTTGATGTAAAGAACATATACATGTTTGACAGTAAGGGGTTGATAACAACCGACAGGGATGACCTTGATGAGTATAAACAACAATTTGCGCAAACGGGAGGAAATATCCCTTTAGAAGAAGCTTTGAGTGGCGCAGATGTTTTTATCGGTTTGTCGAAGGGTAACCTGCTGACTAAGGAAATGATAAAGCCAATGGCAGAAAATCCTGTAATTTTCGCATTGGCAAATCCTGATCCTGAGATACCGTATGATGATGCTATGGAGTCGAGGCCGGATGCTATTATGGCTACAGGCAGGAGTGATTATCCTAACCAGGTAAATAATGTGTTAGGTTTCCCTTACATATTCAGAGGCGCTCTTGACGTTCGTGCAACTATGATAAATGAGGAAATGAAACTTGCTGCTGTAAAAGCATTGGCAGCATTAGCCAAAGAACCTGTTCCTGAAATAGTGAATGTGGCATATAATGAGAAAAGCCTGGAATATGGTTCAACTTATATTATTCCCAAACCAATAGATTCACGCTTATTGGTGACTGTGGCACCGGCTGTTGCTAAAGCAGCCATGGATAGTGGTGTGGCAAAGAGCCCGATAACGGATTGGGATGCTTATAAAGAGGAACTATATAAACGTTTGGGTACCGATGATAATATTTTGCGCTGGGCAATAAATAAAGCAAAGCAAAATCCCAAACGCGTAGTGTTTGCAGAAGCCGAAAATCTGAAAGTATTAAAAGCTGCACAAATAGTTAAAGATGAGGGTATAGCCGTCCCGATATTGTTAGGAAATGAAAAGAAGATCAAAGCACTGATAAAGGATAATAAGATTCAACTTTCAGATGTAGAGATATTAGACCCGCGAAGCGATGACACTACCGACCGTAGAGATAAATTTGGCAATGCCTTTTTTATGAAACGCCACAGAAGAGGATATAACCTGTATGAGGCTAAAAAGATCATGCGAGAACGCCCGTATTTTGGATGTATGATGGTGGATATGGGAGAAGCTGATGCGCTTATTTCCGGCCTTACACGTCAGTATCCTGACACGATAAGACCTGCCCTGGAAATAATTGGTACCCACGAAACGGCCAAGCGTGTAGCCGGTATGTATATCATGCTTACCAAACGAGGCCCTTTATTCTTTGCTGATACAACAATAAATTTTAACCCTACAGAAGAGGAACTGACAGACATTACATTACAAACAGCAAGAGCCGTGCAGCATTTCAATATCAGGCCTCGCATAGCTATGTTATCATATTCTAATTTTGGGGCAACACCTTCGCCGGAGGCCAACCTGGTCAGAAATGTAGTAGCTAAAATAAAGCAGATGCATCCTGAATTGATAATAGATGGAGAGATGCAGGCTGGAGTGGCCTTCAATAAAGATCTGTTAAGGGAGAATTACCCTTTTTCAGACCTGGTAAATGAGACTCCCAATACGCTTATATTTCCGAACTTGGCTGCAGGTAACATTGCCTATCATTTGTTGCAGGAGTTGGGTGGTTCTGAGGCTGTAGGCCCCATATTATTAGGGTTGAGAAAACCTGTTCATGTTCTGCAATTGGGCAGTACTGTCAGGCAGATAGTTAACATGGTGGCGATAGCTGTCGTTGATGCTCAATCTAAAACGATATAGAATATAAACAGCCTGTTAGCAGTAGCGGTACTTAAAAACATTCATGCGGATAGCAATAATAGGGGCAGGGGCTGCGGGTTGTTTTGCAGCAGCTAATATTCCTTATCAAAAGGAAAGAGAGGTTGTTGTTTTTGAAAAAACAAACAAGGTTTTGCAAAAAGTGAAAGTGTCGGGTGGAGGACGGTGTAACGTTACTCACGCATGCTTTGATATTCCTGAACTGCTGAAACGCTACCCAAGAGGGCAACGTTTTTTGCGTAAAACATTATATCAATTTACCCCACAGGATACTATAGATTGGTTTCAGTCGAGAGGCGTCAAACTGAAAACAGAAGATGATGGCAGGATGTTCCCTGTTTCAGATGACTCCCAGACGATCATAGATTGCATATGGCAACAAATGCAAATAAATAAAGCCCAGGTAAGGTATGGTAAAGCTGTAGAGAAGATAGAACCACTGGCTGAAGGGGGCAGATTAACCTTTAAAGATGGCAGTGATTACGTTGCTGACCGTGTATTGATAGCCTGCGGTGGTTTTCCTAAACTGGAGCAGTTTAAATGGATAACTGAAACGGGGCATACAATACAGTCTCCCGTTCCTTCTTTGTTTACATTTAATATCCCTAAACATCCTGTTACAGAATTAATGGGAGTGAGTGTTCCAATGGTAACAGTTAAGATACAGGGTAGTAAGATATCAGAAACAGGACCGATACTCATCACTCATTGGGGATTGAGCGGACCTGTTGTACTACGTTGTTCTGCATGGGGGGCTAGAGAACTGCATGAGCGTAATTATGATTTCAAAATATTGGTCAATTGGTTGAATGACCATAAAGAACATGATGTAAGGGAGCAAATTAGCAGGCTGAGGCAGGAACAAGGTAAGCAACTCGTACATGGCAGGAATCCATTCGGCTTGCCCAAAAGGTTATGGGAATATATGTTACAGCAATGTGGCATAGGGGAGGAAACCCGTTGGGGGGAACTGCCTGCTAAGGTGCAGAACAAAATGGTAACAATCCTTGTAAGTAATGAGTATTATGTTTCGGGTAAAACCACTTTTAAAGAGGAGTTTGTTACCAGCGGGGGAGTGACTTTGTCTGAGGTAGATGCACAAAGTGTATCCAGTAAGATAGTAAGGGGCTTATATTTTGCCGGTGAGATAATGGATGTAGATGGTATTACCGGCGGATATAATTTCCAGCATGCATGGAGCAGTGGCTATATTGCTGCTCAGAATATGATAAAATAGGAAATGATTAAAGTAGCTGTTTTTCCTTGTCTCCCTTAGGTATTTTGCCTGCACCTGCAAAGCGCTTAGACCAGTATGATTCAGTAATGTTGCTGATCATTACACCACTGGATGATGCATGCACAAAGAAGTTGTTCGCCAGGTATATCCCAACATGAGAAATTCGTTTACCTCTTGTACGGAAGAATACCAGATCTCCTTCAATCAGATTATCAATATCCCATACCATTTTGCACGAATGGAACTGATCCCTGGAGGTTCTAACTAATTCAGTGCAAAAAACTTCTTCGTATAACTTTTGAACAAAGGCTGAACAATCGATACCGGACTTATCAGTGCCTCCGTAGCTGTACTTTACACCATACCAGTCATCAATGAATTTGTATAGTATATAGTTGGACATGGCTTTAGGTACCAGCCCAATCATTGTTGCGTATTTACTTAACAGTTCATCAGAAACAACAGGTTGTGGTTTTAGCTTATCGCCTGCTATCACTTTTATCTGTCTGCTGGCAGAAGGAGAAATGCTAATATCCTCAATAAACCGGACGTTGCCTTGTTTTTTAGCATAACGATATGATTGAGGGGACAAAAGTTCCTGGCTGCTGTTACAGCTTGCAGATATCACCAGAAAAATAGCCAAACATGCAGTCCAGCACATGTGTATGGTTAGCCTCATTATCCTCACCTTGTACTATTGCAATATTATATAATACTGCTAAAAAAGCAAACATTTTAAAGGAAAAATTATGTGAGCTAGGAATTAAAGGATGTAAATAATTGAAAACCAGTTATTTGTGCTATTTTGAGATAGCTACGAACGTCATGTCCAGTCTGACATCAATTCCATTTTCTACCACTCTTTGACGAACATCTAGCTTATCGAACGTCATATTCAATATCTCCCATTGGAACCTCGCGTCCGGGTCTCCTCCGTAATCCATAAAATAGATATATCGCAGATCACCGGTCATCTGCCACAAAAAGGGTGTGTAAGTTGGGGCATTACCAGTGCCAAGGCTATCAAGGCAATTGATTGCTCCTTCGTGGTATTTGCCTGAACTGCCAGGGATAAACTCATAGTAGTTGTCCTGCTGGCAGGGCGGTAATGATGTCATACCTCCATTACCCGTTATATTGATCAGTTTCCAATTGGATGCCTCCAGCATATCCCGGCGGTTTTTCAGGTCACCGCGAACATTTTTACGTTTGCATGCTGTTACAGATACCACGAGGATAAGCAACAGTACAACTAGTTTCTTCATTTTCATTTAATTAAATGACAATGCAATTTAAATAAATACTATTCCTTTTTTTGTTATTTGCTTGCTAATGATAGGAGATATAGCTTATATGCGATTTAGTGTAATGATTTTCAATTCTTTATCTCTTTTTCTTTGACCTTGTCAGCCGTAATAATACTCGATATTTGTCTGCCCATTAATATATGAGCTTTGTCATTTGGGTGACCATCATGGGTTGATATGCAGTAATATCCGTCGTCAGCATCGATAAACATCTCCGGTCCGTCTAGCACCGTTATTCCATTGGCACTAGTAAACTGCAAAAAATACTGTCTGAAATTTTTAAAGTACCCGATATTTTTGGTCAAGTTGAAATCCGGCATCAGGTACAGTATAATTGTCGTATTATGTATTTTATTCACAGTCTGCAAATAATTCATTGCCCTATTCATTTCGTCCTTTTTCTCTGTGTATGCTATTTCTTTTAGGTAGTGGAAATCACCAATGGGTAGCGGAATGCCTTTACGACGTAACGTATTTTGAATATTACTGCTGAGAAAATTGATCATTGCAGAGTTTCGATATAAGAAATGAACAATATTACGTATGCCTTTTGGTTGTGTGTTCTTACCCAGTTTTTTTATTTCAGCCTTGTTTGAATCCGAATGTTGCAGGCTGAATAATTTATTGATGGAGCCTTTATTGAAGCTGACATCATTCCAATTAACACCAATAACAATAATATCTCCTGTAGTGAGTTCTTTCTCGATAGATCTTATTTTACCTATATAATCTACCCAATTGTCACTGCTATGGCTATAGTCTGCAACATAGTAGCCATCTACATTTATCGTATTAATCAGGCGGTTCTCTTTTTTTATACCTAATCCCTTAGTATATGAGTCACCCAGCAGATAAATAGTATTAGGTGTATTTGCCGGTTTTGTAGAGTTTTCCTGTTGATCTGTTATGTCATTTACCTGCTCGATTCCCCAGTGTTTATGCACCTGGAAAATGAATTCGCCCAGCAAAATAAATGCCAATATTTTCAACATTGTTCTCATCAGAATCTGAAATAGATAAATTGTATTTCCAGGCCTCCGAATGCTTTCAGAATGATAAGCCAGAAAAGGATAGTGATTACAATAAAGTTTAATACTCTGGTAGATAGAGAGCGTTCATTATGTCTTAACAACCAGTCTCCCGCCACTAGTGGCAAGATGTACAGAAAGATATCCAGATATTTTGTTTCAATATTTCCGGGGTGTTTGATAATGTTAGTTATCATATATGATATATAGCCGGTTGCAGAAGATAGATTATCTGCCCGAAAAAAGACCCATGTTATTGTTACAAGTGAAAAAGTAACCAGCATTTGCCCGAGTTCTTTGAGGTTTGGGAGCACCTTGTTTTGTGCGACAATATCATTTACATGGTTACGGTTCTTATCAAGTAGTAATATTGGCAAGAAGAGGCATGCATGTATAAAGCCCCATATTATGAAAGTCCAATTTGCGCCATGCCAAAAACCGCTTACTAGAAAGATAATGAACACGTTTCTTACTGTTTTTATCTTACCTTCTTTTGATCCTCCAAGAGGTATGTATAAGTAGTCGCGAAACCAGGAAGTGAGTGATATATGCCACCTTCGCCAGAATTCAGCGATATCTCTTGAGAAATAAGGGAACCTGAAGTTGCTGAGCAACTCAAAACCCATAAGTTTAGCTGTTCCAATTGCGATGTCAGAATACCCGCTGAAATCTCCATATATCTGGAAACTGAACGCAATAGCGCCTGACACCAGGCTATAGCCGTCCAGTTCCTGATAGTGCCCGAACGTGTAGTTAACTGTTTCAGCAAGACTGTCTGCGATGACTATCTTTTTGAATAAACCCCATAATATTAATCTTAAACCTTCCGTGGTCTGTTGTTTGTTGAATTTCCGTGGAGTTTGAACTTGTGGCAGTAGATGTGACGCACGCTCTATAGGGCCGGCAACCAGTAAGGGGAAAAATCCAACAAAGACGGCATAGTCAATGATATTTGTCACCGGCCTGATCTTACCCCTGTAAATGTCAAAAACGTAAGACATGCCATGAAATGTATAAAAGGAAATACCAACAGGCAGCATTATATTTAGCAATACCGGATTTGAGTGCAGCCCCAGCAGCTCCAATCCTTCTTTAAATTGTAGTGCAAAAAAGTTGTAATATTTGAATATGCCAAGTATGCCCAGGTTGTTGATTATACTGAGCCAGAGGAAAAGCTTTGCTTTTTTCTTGTTAGTAGATGCTACACCAAAGCCATAGGAGAAGTCTAACAGAGTACTTAGTGCCAGCAATCCCATGAACTTCCAGCTCCACCAGCCATAAAAAAAATAACTGGCCACAAGGAGCAACAAATTTTGCAGCCGCAGAGATCTGTTAAAAACAAACCAGTACAGCAGCAATACCATGGGTAGAAATAGTATGAATTCAAATGAATTAAACAGCACTATGTCCTTGTTAGGTGAACAGGACAAATATATACCAGAGTTTGGTATAACCTAAATCAGTTTCGTTTTCGGGAAGCTACTTTTGAGGAAAGTGGACGATCAAACTATCTGTAAACATGACTGCACCATTCGAGTTCAGGTGGTGATGGTCAAACCATAAATTAGAATCATTCAGGAATGAATAGCTACTTAGAGTGAAACAGTCGTAGTCATATCCGGATATCTGCCTGAAAAAAGTTTTATTATCGGTCCGGGAATCTATTATTGCGTCGTCATAAACGGGCATGTATATTTCTGAAACAGGTATGTTGTATTTTTGGGCTGACTCAACAGTTATTCTCCTTATAGGCTCAGCTGCACCCCGATAATAGTATAATGTCTTTCGCCAGTAGCTTTTAATTGTACTGGGGGTATAAAAAGTTCCATCCTTATTGATCCTCGTTTTGCCGAAATCTTCCCTGCGAGCGATCTCTTCTTCTATCGCAGCTTCATTATCCTTCATTGAGCCAATTACAGTATTCACTTCGCCTCTCCAGCCATATGCTGACGGCTGGTAGATGGCGTTACCGGGAAATACTTTGCTCCACAGGTATTGCATTGCAAAGTAAACCCTTTTAGGAAAGTATTTGCGGATGAATGTTACGGGAAACTGGTGATATGTACAAGCATAGTCAATCGGGCTCACAAGCAATGGCATCATAGGGTGGAGCATAGAACCTCCGTCTCGAGGTCTGTACAAAAACATTTTTGCTGGTTTGGAAACTTCCATTATACGTTTGGCAACATAATGGTCAAGGTCAAAACCATTATGGTTAATAGCCATATTCACCGAGTAAATTCCGGAAGCGGTTAGCATAGAGTCGTTTACATCTCCCTGAACAAGGCTTGGGCCAATAAATATATTTGCATCGTTCAGTGTTTCAGGGTGTTGCAGTTTTTTGAGATCCCAGGCCAGTTTTTCGTATGACGTTTCGTGGGTTTTTTCTATCACAAACTCGTCGCTGATATGAATTTGAGACAGGCCGATAAGACATGCCAACAATACGAGCAGGAAGAGTGATATTTTGCTTAAAAACTTTTTCATCAGAATTGAAAATAGATGAATGTTGTATTGTCCAGATCCATCGATTTATATACCAGTATGAGCATCAATACCAGGTAAAATGCCCATCTCAGGTATTTATTATTAAAGCTACGTAATTGTCTTTCATTCCGTCGCAACCACCAGTCACCTATAATAAGAGGTACAATATATATTACTGCCTCATAACCATCTGGTAGAGAGGTTATTTGTCCCGGAGCACCGGCAATGCTGACGAAAATATTTTTGATATAATTTACTGCCAGTGTCATATCTGATGCCCTGAAAAATATCCAGGCAAAGGTGACAAAAGCAAATGTGCTTAACATCTGCCAGAGTTCTTTCAAGTTGGGTAGTTTGTGATCTTGTGCCACTACATTGCTAAGATGCTTCCTATTACGGTTCAATAACAAAAGTGGCAAAAAACCACAAGCATGAATAAATCCCCATGCAATAAAATTCCAACTTGCCCCATGCCAGAAACCACTTACCAGGAATATGACAAAGGTATTACGTACTGCTTTTGATTTACCATCTCTTGATCCGCCTAATGGTATATATAAATAATCACGGAACCAGGATGATAAGGATACGTGCCACCTTCGCCAGAACTCTGCAATGTCTCTTGAGAAATAGGGGAATTTGAAGTTGCTGAGTAGTTCAAACCCAAATATTTTAGCTGTGCCCAAAGCAATATCTGAGTAGCCACTGAAATCGCAATATATCTGGAAACTGAAAGCTATTGCTCCGAATATGAGTGTTATGCCATTTACTTCCTGGTAGTTGTTAAATATGCTATCAACTGTTACAGCGAGACTATCTGCGATGACCACCTTTTTGAACATCCCCCAAAGTATCAACCTTAGCCCTTCAACAGACTGTACATATCTGAATGTTCGCTTTTTCTGTACCTGTGGTAGCAGATGGTTGGCCCGTTCTATAGGGCCTGCAACCAACAAGGGGAAAAAGCTTACGAACACAGCATAATCTATAAAATTAGAAACCGGTTTCTGGTGTCCCCTGTATATGTCAAATACGTACGACATGCCATGGAAAGTATAGAACGAAATACCAATGGGGAGGGCTACGTGAAGCAATGTCGGGTTAGTGTGTATGCCGATACTTTCAAACGCAGTTTGCACCTGTGTAGCAAAGAAGTTGTAGTATTTAAATACTCCAAGTATACCCAGGTTGTTAATGATACTCAGCCAAAGAAATAGTTTCGCCTTTTTCTTATTTGGTGATGCTACCCAGAAACCATATGAGTAGTCTAAAAGAGTGCTTAATGCCAGCAAGGCTAGGAATTTTTTGCTCCACCACCCATAAAAAAAGTAACTCGCTGCTAATATGAGAATATTCTGCCAGCGTAGCGACTTGTTGAACACAAACCAATACAGGCAGAATACAATGGGTAAAAACAATAAGAACTCGAACGAATTAAATAGCACCTGAGTTAATTACTTTAGATTAAACAAATATAATACACGAAGTTGACCTATTGTGTATTACTACCAGTTATATCAGTTAGTTGCCTGAACGATGTGAATATCTCAGGGTCAGATAATAGTTGATGCATAAATACTTTCACGCCACGTCTGTTCATATGCATATGATTATAGAATAATGTACTGTCATTATATAATGTTGTATCCGTATAATTTCTGTAGTGAGCAGGGTAACCATATTTTACAGATTTCTTTGCGATAACTTGCTCAATTCTATCAGATGCCTTAATGTTTTTAAGTGAAGGAGCAGACATAGGTGGAAATATGAAGTTGAGTTTTACATTGTTTGTTTTGCAGTAGTTGAAAAATGAATCAATAAATCGGAGGCATGGGTGTTCTGGGTCAAAAGTAACTTCCGGGGTATTTTGCCAGTCACCGCTCCATTCCTGGTCTACCAGCTCTGCCCCCCTATTTTTTTTAAAGGAATAATTTTTAAGTGTATCATCCAGTATCATTTTTCTTATGTATTCAAACTTCATAGCCATCATCGGCAGGTATGTGTAATATGAATGATATCCTCCTTTTGTCGACAGATCTGAAAGGTCGATGCGTTTCATAAAGAAATATGGGCTTATATTTTGTATGCCATATAGTTTATCATGCAAGAATAGTGTAAAATGGTCAGTCTGTACATATATTTCCTTTGGTGCTGAGTTTACTTTAGTGTATTCCCTGAATTTAACCCATATAAAGTCTATTGTTTGTCCGTCTTGTGCAATTACTTCGCTAGTAGTATGCAGTGCACTGTCTAAAAAGATCGGATCTACATGCTTGTATGTTCTGCTATTGCCAACAAAAAGCAGTTCAGAATTGTGCCCCTCAAGCATATGCCAATCACCCTGAACGTAGTATTGATGTTTTTGGTTCAGTCTATATGATATTAACATTTCTACTGATACAGCTATTGCTGCTAATATCACAAATATGACCAGTACCTTATGGATATATTTTTTCATTAGAACTGGAAATAAATGAACGTTGAATCAGTTTTACCAATATACAAATAGCACATTATTATCATGATTATGTACACCAGATAACGTAGTGTTTTATTGTTGAAAACCCGTAGATTTCTCTCATCTCGTCTAAGGCTCCAGTCTATTACTACCAATGGAATGATATAAGCCAATGTTGATATTGCAGGTGGCAGATGAAGGTATTGTTTGGGATTTTGAATGCTGTCGGTGAATATTCGTCTAATATACGATATGGCAACATGCAAATCCGGTGCTCTGAAGAATATCCATGCAAGGGCAACAAATGCAAAAGTTAGCAGCATCTGTCGTAGTTCTTTCAGGTTAGGCAGTCTCGTGTTTTGCGCCACCACGTTTGTTACATTTCTCCTGTTTCTGTTTGTGAGTAAAAAGGGGAGAAAGCATGCTGCATGAATTCCTCCCCAGATGATAAAGTTCCAGCTGGCACCATGCCAGAAACCACTAACCAGGAATTTGATGAATGTGTTTCTTACTGCTTTCGCTTTTCCTTCTCTTGACCCTCCTAAAGGTATATACAAATAATCTCTGAACCAGGATGACAGGCTTATATGCCAGCGTCTCCAAAATTCAGCGATATCCCGTGAGAAATATGGGAAACGGAAATTACTCAGTAACTCAAACCCAAATAGTTTAGCCGTGCCCAATGCAATATCTGAGTAGCCGCTAAAATCGCAATATATCTGGAAGCTGAATGCAATTACACCTAAAATAAGTGAAAAAGCATTAGATGTATCATAGTGATTAAAAATCAGGTCTACATGCGAAGAAATAGTATCAGCTATTATCACTTTTTTGAACATACCCCAAAGAATAAGTCGGGATCCTTCTACTGCCTGTACATACCTGAATGTTCGTTTCCGTTGTACCTGGGGTAGCAGGTGGTTAGCCCTTTCTATAGGTCCGGCAACCAATAAAGGGAAAAAGCTTACAAATACTGCATAGTCAATAAAACTTGATACAGGCTTTTGATGTCCTCTGTAGATATCAAATACGTAGGACATTCCATGGAATGTGTAGAATGAGATTCCTATTGGCAGAGCCACGTGCAAGAGGGTAGGGTTGGTGTGTATTCCTATACTTTCAAATGCGGTTTGTATCTGAGTTGCGAAAAAATTATAATATTTAAACACGCCCAATATACCAAGGTTATTAATGATACTTAACCATAAAAAGAGCTTTGCTTTCTTTTTATTCGTTGATGCCACCCAGAAGCCATAAGAATAGTCTAGCAAGGTACTTAATGCAAGCAATGCCAGGAATTTTGTACTCCACCAACCGTAGAAAAAATAACTGGCCGTCAGTATCAATAGATTCTGCCATCGCAATGACTTGTTGAATACAAACCAATACAAACAAAACACGATGGGCAAAAACAGTAAAAACTCAAACGAATTAAATAGCACTAGTACAGCAGTGTTAGATACAGAATATGTTAATGCTTACTCCTAAAAGTGGCACAAAATAGTGAAATACCTCTTAAAAACATTGATGGTCGTTGTTCATTTTACCTTAACAATAGCTATTGTCGTAGTAAAATATCAGCAATTTAATAGGCGCAGATATGTATGTCTTGCTATAATATATAGCATATTGCTAATTAGTAGTTTGTAAATAAAAACGCCTCCCTTTAGGAGGCGTAATATTGTTGTAGCGAGGACAGGGATCGAACCTGTGACCTTCGGGTTATGAGCCCGACGAGCTACCGCTGCTCTACCTCGCGCTGTGAGGGTGCAAAGATACGGTACATGTTGACAATAAACAAACAATAGTTTCTTTATTTTACGAAATTCATGTTATTGGTTATTATCGTATTACTTTTACACTTGTATGAGCGGAGCGTTGAACGACCATTTTAAGGCAGGATTTGTGAACATTTTTGGAGCCCCTAATGCAGGTAAGTCAACTTTGCTGAATGCGTTATTGGGGGAGCAACTTGTTATCACATCTCCTAAAGTGCAAACAACAAGACACCGGATATTGGGTATACTGAATGATGAAAAATACCAGGTGGTTTTTTCAGATACGCCAGGTATTATCATTGAACCTAAATATAAGCTGCATCAGAAGATGATGCTACAGCTGAAGTCTGCATTAGAAGATGCTGATGTAGCTATTTTGATGCATGACATTACAGAACCTGTAGAGAACTTTGAGGCAATAGTCAGTACACTGAACCTTAAGGTGCCGGTAATATTACTGCTTAATAAAACCGATCTACTGAAAGATAAGGACGATGTGAAAAAACACGTCAAAATATTTTCTGACAAATATCCTGACTGGAAGATACAGCCGGTATCAGCAGTAACTAAAGCCAATATCTCAAAAATATTACCACTAGTTTTAAGCCACCTGCCTGAAGGATTTCCTTTTTATCCTGACGATAACATGTCGGACAGGCCAATGCGCTTTTTTGCCAGCGAACTGATCAGGCAACAGATATATGAACTGTATCATGAAGAGATACCCTATCATACAGCTGTAATCATTGATACTTACGAAGAAAAAACGAACCTGACTGTTATTAAAGCGACTATTATAGTCAGCCGTGAAACACAAAAAGTGATTGTCATCGGCAAAAAAGGTAGCCAGATAAAGCAACTTGGTATAAACTCACGAAAAGCAATAGAAGAATTTATACAAAGGAAAGTTCATCTCGAGCTATTTGTAAAAGTGCGCCCTAAGTGGCGCGATAATGAAAATTACCTGAAAGAGTATGGCTATAACTCCTGATAGACAGCCGTTCATACAGCCGATAAACGCAGCTTGGTATGAAAATAAGGTTACAGGTGTTGATATGCTTAGGCTGGACGTCATTCATAAACATGTATCAGGTAATAAGTGGTTTAAGCTGAAATACAATATTGAACATTGCATTCTGGAGGGCATAGATACTGTTCTTACCTTTGGAGGCGCGTATTCCAATCACCTTGCTGCCACAGCAGCAATGGCAAACTTTAATGGGATCAGATCTATAGGCGTAATAAAAGGTAAATATGCTGAACATAGTCTTACCTCAACTTTACAGTTCTGCACAGATAACGGAATGTATCTTCATTTTGTCACAAACGAAACTTATAGCAAGAAAAACGACCCCGACTTTCTAAAAGAATTATCAGATATGTTTGCTACACCTCTTATAATACCAGAAGGTGGGGCTAACGAAATGGGAATTATAGGTGCAGGCGAAATAGCTGATCTTATTCCGGCAGATTATACACATATTGCGGTGTCTGTTGGTACCGGCAGTACATTATCGGGTATTGTAAACAATACAGGTAATGAATTATGGACAATTGGGTACGCTCCTATGAAAGGCGGAAGCTATCTGGGTAAAGAAGTATCCAGGTTGATACGCCCTGAAAAAAGAGATGCCTATCGGATATATGACGACTGGCATTTTGGAGGGTTTGGTCGATATACTGATGAGCTGACAATGTTTATGAATAATTTTTATGGACAGAACGGAATACCATTAGATATGGTCTACACCGCTAAAATGATGTTTGGCCTCAAAGAGCAAATACTAAGAGGCGATTATCCTGATGAGGTACGGATATTATGCATACATACCGGTGGGCTGCAGGGAAATCAGAGTATTGCAGATAAATTGATCTTTTGAACAGGTAATCGCACTATTTTTATGATTTAGTTGATTTATATAGGTACTGTTATTGCTAATATTTGTCTATTTTCACCCGCTAATAGATATACATGCAGGAGTTCATAACGTTTTTTAAAGAATTAATGGATGCCGAAAAACTGGCGGCATTAGTAACCCTATATGGTGGTTTGTACCTGGTTGCCTTTATCATTTTTGCCGAAACAGGACTTTTTGTCGGTTTTTTTCTGCCGGGTGACTCTCTGTTATTTGTCACTGGATTAATGATCGCCAACTCGCATAGTCCATTTGAGAACGATTTCGCTAATCTTTCATATTGGATCATTTTGATAACGGTAGCAGGTATTATAGGTAACCTTGTAGGGTATTGGTTTGGGAAAAAGACAGGACCCTTACTTTTTGAGAAGCGTGATACCTTGCTTTTTAAACAGAAGCACCTTCATCAGGCAAAAGATTTTTATGATAAGCGAGGTGGTGCTGCTATAATTCTGGCTCGTTTTCTACCCATCGTTCGCACCTTTGCTCCAATAGTGGCAGGCGTGGTGAAAATGGAAAGGAAAACATTTGTGGTTTATAATATTTTGGGTTGTGTGGCATGGGTAACAAGTATGATACTTGCCGGCTACTTCTTAGGCGAGAACGACTGGGTGAAACACAATTTCGAAAAGATAGTTATCGGATTGATCGTAGTAACTACCGCTCCGGTAATACTTAAAATGTTCTTCCATAAAAAGAGTCCTGAAGCCAGTAACTCATAAATGAATACAACCCGGCAAATATCCATATTCAGTATTCCTGTATTAGTAGCAGCCCTCGGCTATTTTGTAGATATATACGACCTGTTGTTATTCGGTATCATCCGTATTGAAAGTTTGCAAGACCTTGGTTTAAACAGTGAGCAAATAGCTCAGAAGGGGTTGTTGCTGCAACAGTGGCAAATGGGGGGGCTGCTCATTGGTGGTATCATATGGGGTATTATGGGCGATAAGCGTGGACGGTTGAGTGTATTGTTTGGTTCTATTGTTCTGTATTCTTTAGCAAACATTGCTAACGGCTTTGTACATAATGTTGACCAATATATGGCTGCAAGGTTTATTGCAGGTATTGGTTTGGCAGGAGAGCTGGGTGCTGGCATTACATTAGTCAGCGAGCTGATACCCAAAGAGAAAAGAGGATTGGCTACTTCTCTTGTAGCAGGTGTAGGGCTATTGGGTGCAGTAGCCGCTTACTTTATTAAGCAGCAGTTTGACTGGCGCACCTGTTATTTCATTGGTGGAGGTTTGGGAGTTATCCTGTTACTGATGCGAGTCTCCGTATTTGAGTCGGGCATGTATAAGAATATGGCGCAGGTGAAAAATGTAAAAAGGGGTAGTTTCCTTATGTTTTTTACCAATGGTACACGTTTCAAAAAATACTTACTCAGTATACTTATTGGTATGCCTACATGGTATGTTGTAGGGATACTTATCATCTTCTCAAAAGAGTTTGGTAAACAGTTTGGGATACAAGAACCGATTGACCCGGGCAGGGGAGTAATGTTTGCTTATGTTGCAATATCCATCGGTGATGTCTTGATCGGTGTGTTGAGCCAGTATTTACAAAGCCGAAAGAAAGCGCTCTATGTGTTTTACGGAATAACGTTACTTGGTATTATATTATTCTTTACACAAAACGGGGGCAGTGCGTCGTACATGTACTTTATATGTGCATTACTGGGTTTCGGTACCGGTTTTTGGGCCATATTCGTTACGATGGGGGCTGAACAGTTTGGTACAAACCTACGTGCGACAGCAGCAACTACTATACCTAACATGGTACGTGGTGCGCTGGTAGGTATAGGTTTACTGTTTACAACACTACAAAGCAGCTTCAGCTATGTCAGTTCAGGTATAATTACCGGAGTAGTAGTAATGGCTATCAGTATTGTGGCGGTAGCTATGATAGATGAAACCTTTGGTAAAGACCTGAATTTCTACGAAGAATAAATAACAGTAGCTTTATGCTACTGTTTCATATACTTTCAGTTCGTTATATACAGTATCCCGTTCAACAGGTATTTTACCCACGGAGATTATCATGTCACATAAGTCTTCAGTACTCATAGACGGGCTTTGTTCTTCAGATCCTGCCATTGAATATATTTTGGTAGTATCATCAATTGTTCCATCCAGATCATTAACGCCAAAGGACAAGGTCATCTGCGCAGATTGACGTCCCAACATAGGCCAGTATGCTTTCAGGTTACGGAAATTATCCATGAATATCCTGGCTATGGCGTATAGTCGCATGTCCTCTATCAACGAGACTTCGGGTATATGAGACATGTCATTGTCTTTGTTCCTGAACTTAAGTGGTATAAAACAATTGAATCCTCCTGTTTCGTCCTGCAGATTGCGTAACTGGCTCATATGGTCTACGCGGTTCCTGTAGCTTTCTATATGCCCGTACAGCATAGTTGCATTGGTATGTATGCCCAGTTGGTGAGCAGTTTTATGTATTTCCAGCCATCCCGCACCGTCTACCTTGTCAGCGCATATTTCTTTTCTTACCGTATCGTCAAATATTTCAGCACCACCGCCCGGCAAAGATTGTAAGCCCGCATCTTTCAGCTTCTGCATACCTTCTTTTACAGATAGCTTGGCTTTTCTGAACATATAATCAAGTTCTACAGCTGTAAAACCTTTAATGTGCAGGTCGGGACGCATTCCTCTTATTTTGCTGATTACTTCGCAAAAGAACTCAAGGTTCATTTTTGGGTGCACTCCGCCTACTATATGTACTTCAGTTACCGGTTGTCCGTCATATTTACGCACCATGTCCAGCATTTCTTCAATGCTTAGTTCCCAACCTTCGTCACGATGTTTGTATTGTCTTGAATAAGAACAGAAGTTGCAAGTAAATACACAAACGTTTGTTGGCTCAATATGGAAATTTCGGTTGAAATAGACCTTGTTGCCATGTAGTTGCTGAGTTACATAATTTGCAAGGGAGCCTAAATAACCGGGCTCTCCTTTTTCAAAAAGCAGAACGCCCTCCTGTTCGGTAAGGCGTTCTTTATGAATTACTTTGTCTGCAATGTCTTTTAATTCTATACTTAATCCTGATAGGTTCACTATCTCGTCTACACTGATACTATGTGCCATTATTTTACTACTACTTTTCTGAAAATTGTCCCTTCGTCAAAATGTAACTGAACTATATATATGCCCTCAGGAACTCCTGTTATATCAATACCATAATTTAATTGTTGCTGATCTGTAACAGGGATTTCTTTTACCTGTTGTCCAACATTGTTAACAATAGCGATATTGTTCAGTTTGTTGTACTTGTCATAGAAAAATACATTGAACTTACCTGTTGATGGGTTAGGGCCAACTTCAACTTTATTGTTGTATTCCATAGGAGATACGTCTGTAGGCCACGATGCCAGCTCCGGATGTTGGGACAGAGAATGTACCTGTCCGTTTGGATCGTCAAGCTCAAACCTCATTCTCTGTACTTGCCCTATGCTGAACATTTTTGTACAAACATCACTGGAGTAATCCATATAATTCATATACATTTCACCATTAGGATCAGATGCCTGTGTACAGTTGGCCTTAATTCCAATAGGACAGCTGCTGTTTGATTCTTCCTGCAAAGGTGTATCTGTTATGCCATCATCATCATTGCAATTTTTCACACCAGCTGGTGTGCTTTTGCCCCATATATGCCATATGTTAAAAAAGTGTCCAAGCTCGTGAGTCAGCGTACGTCCTTTTTCTGTAGAAGGGCTGTAAAAGTTCTGTGATAATAGCGTCTTTCTACCAAAAGCCAGGTAGTGAACCACAATACCGGCAAGCGCTGGATCTCCATAAGTAGTCTGTGCATATACACTGTTGAACGCATATCCTAACACCTGCCCACCACTTGTGGGAGGGTTAATGCTGGTAATCCAGACATTAAGGTACTTAGTATAGTCCCATGGGTCAGAACCACCTAATACCGAGCGTTTTACGGTATGATCATAGACATTATAACCTGTAAAAGATGTATTCTGCATGCTATACACTACTCCAAGTTTAGCTTTGCCCTGCGCATCCCTTCTTGCTAATTGAAAGTGTATGTTGGCATTGCCTACTAACGACTTGAACCCTGCAGGAACAGCAGCGACATCGTTATTTGTCATTGTGTAGTCTTCATTCATCGCCAACAATTGGGAGTTTATGCGATCTAACAGACCAGGAGTATCCAAAATCTGGCCAAATTGGGCCTTGTTTAGAACTACGTGAAAAACGACGGGAATAAGAATGGCCGGATAAGATGCAGTTGATTTACTTTCAGCGCTGGAAGCTTCCTCTGCCATCGCTTTGTTTTCTGCATCATATTGTTTGTAATAATTTTCAAAATATGTTTTCAGATACGCGTCGTTATTAATTTCCTGCTGGATAATTTCGTTGCCGCATATTCTGTTAGCTTGTGCTGCCACATTTGCTCCATACGCCACCATACTGCCTGCAAGGGCAACCACAAATAATTTCTTCATTTTCTTCTTTTAATAATGTATAAAATTAATGAGTTTTTAAATATCAATCGGTGACTGTCGTCAGTTTTTCTTTCGTTTGTTGATCTCATCTCGTATTGGAATAGCTCTAACATAGTCTTCCTGTTCCAATACCTGTTGCAAGAGAACCTTCAACTCATCAACTGTCAAGGCTGAGAGTTCCTTGTTTTGTGATACGTCGGGCGACGAGCCACTGCTTTCTTCAGGTTTATTTTGTTTATCCGCATTCCCTGATTCAGAAGGGTCAAGATAAAGGCCTGCTGTATCTAAGATATTTTCATATGTAAATATGCGGCAACCAGTGCGGACTGCAAGGGCAAGTGCATCTGAAGTACGAGAGTCTATTTCAACTACTTCATCATTGTGATGGCAAAGAAGTTTTGCGTAAAAAATGCCTTCTTCCAGTTTGTAGATTACTACTTCTTTCAGTTCAATTTCAAAAGTCGCCATAAGGTTGGCAAAAAGGTCATGTGTCAAAGGTCGGCTGGGCTGCATCCGTTCCAGGGCTACTGCTATTGCCTGTGCTTCAAAACCGCCTATAACAATCGGTAAGCGCCTAAGTCCGTTTAACTCACCTAAAACTACTGCGTATGAATGTGTCTGGGTAATACTATGAGATAGCGCGACAATTTCCAGTTCTGTTTTTTTCATCAGTCTCTATTCTGCTTACTTCAGGTATAATCCGTGAAGATAGTTATTTTTCTTTTATATAATGAGGGCTAAAAAAGTGTATGTGTTTCGTCTTCTGATTCTCCAGTCGTTTCTAATGATATTTCTTTTAATGTGTTGTCCCCGATCTTACTGCCAACAGTACGCCAGCCGGTAATGTCTACAAGGTCACTGAATTCGATGGTTTCTTCTGTCAAATCGGACTTTTTCTTTCCGGTTTTGAATATGAGGACCGGGTCTTGAATGGTAGTGACAAATTCAAGATAGTTACCTTCTCCTTCTTTTATAAACAAATAGCGATTCTTAAGTTGGGTCGATTCTATTTTGAACCGTTTACCATAGAAGTTGCCGGACTTTTTATCGAAGTATATGGCACTGACAATTCTTTCCGGGTTGAACAATTCTATTCTCACCACATCATCCGGTTCATAACGATTGGTTAGTTCAAAGTCAGTTAGCTCATAGGTACCATCTTTATAAAATACTATTATTTTATCCTCTGCTACAAAGCTGCCCAGCAACATGCCATTGCCGTCTCTGTTTAGCCTGCCTAGTGTATCATCGTACCACATTTTCTGGCCCGAAAGGGTAGAGCGACCTTTCTCTTTCAGTTTGATACTTCGTATTGGGTATTTGGTCACCTGGTTGCCCTGTGCACCGCGGCTTTTTATTTCCAGTGTCTCAAAGTAATAGTCAAATACTTTGTTTCTGGCTTTACTGCCCGGCGATAGTGTAATGGTGATTATCTCTGCTTCTCCATCAGGGTTAGCACTGAAATAATGCACTTTACTATTAGGGTTGCCTTTTGTCAGATTGTATTCCTTGTCTCGGGTGATTGCTGTAACATTGAATCTCTTACCATAAGAAACGCCTGTTTTA
This sequence comes from Chitinophagales bacterium, assembly GCA_020636495.1. NCBI lineage: Bacteria > Pseudomonadati > Bacteroidota > Chitinophagia > Chitinophagales > Chitinophagales bacterium. The sequence continues at coordinate 2,015,046 of JACJXQ010000008.1, forward strand.
CCATCAACATATATCATGTTATACGTGGTCCTGTCATCATTCTTTTGCCAAATATCCAGGTGAATAATGTCCTTGCCCACAAAGGTCTTATCGGCAACCTTGGTCACAACCATAGTTCCGTCTTTCTTGAAAACAATAATGTTATCAAGGTCGGAACAGTCAAACGCGAACTCGTCCTTTTTTAGTCCTGTACCTATAAAACCTTCTTTCTTGTTAACATATAGCTTAGTGTTGGCTATAGCTACTACAGTGGCTTGTATGGTTTCAAAAGGTCGTATCTCCGTTTTGCGCTCCCGTCCTTTACCGTATTTTTTCAGAAGACCATCATAATAGGTAATGGCATAGTCGTTCAGGTGTTCAATATTGTATTTTACTTCTTCAATATTTGCTTCGACACCTTTGATGTGTTCGTCTGCTTTAAAGGAGTCGAACCTGGATATTCTTTTGATCTTTATTTCCGTCAGCCTGATTATATCATCCTGGGTAACTTCCCTGCGCAGTTTCTTCTTGAATGGCTTCAGTCCTTTGTCTATTGCCGCAAGCACGCCCTCCCATGTTGTCTCTTCCTCTATGTCCCTGTATATGCGATTCTCAATGAATATTTTTTCAAGGGAAGAGTAATGCCAGTCATTTTCAAGTTCACCAAGTTTTATCTGCAATTCTTTCAGCAGGAGCTCTTTGGTGTGATCTACTGAGTATTTCAACAAGCGGGTTACACCAATAAAGTGTGGTTTGTCATCAATGATAACACATGCATTGGGAGAGATGGATATCTCGCAATCTGTAAATGCATATAATGCATCAATAGCCTGTCCAGAGTCTACACCGGGCGCCAGTTGTACTACCAGTTCTACATCTTTGGCAGTATTATCTACAACACTTTTTATCTTGATCTTACCATTGTCATTTGCCTTGAGTATGCTATCTACCAGTTGCCCCGTAGTTATACCATACGGCACATCCTTGATGAGCAAGGTCTTTTTGTCTTCTGCTTCTATTCTTGCACGTACCCTTACTTTACCACCACGTTCGCCATCATTGTAATTGCTTACATCGATCATGCCTCCTGTAGCGAAATCAGGGTATAGCTCAAACTTCCTGCCTTTCAAGTATTTTATTGACGACTCTATTAGCTCACAGAAGTTGTGTGGTAATATTTTTGTAGAGAGTCCAACTGCGATACCTTCTGCCCCCTGTGCCAATAGCAAGGGGAATTTCATGGGTAAGGCTACCGGTTCATTTTTCCTGCCGTCATAACTCAGTTGCCATTCCGTTGTCTTACCATTAAAAGCAACATCAAGGGCAAATTTTGATAAACGGCCTTCAATATACCTGGCTGCTGCTGCGCTGTCTCCTGTACGAACGTCTCCCCAGTTTCCCTGGGTGTCAATCAGCAGGTCTTTTTGACCAATGTTTATGATCGCATCTCCGATAGAAGCATCACCATGCGGGTGGTATTGCATGGTCTGTCCAATTACATTGGCAATTTTGTTATACCTGCCATCGTCCATTTCTTTCATCGCATGAAGGATACGGCGCTGAACGGGTTTGAGACCGTCATTCACTCCCGGTACAGCACGTTCCAGTATTACATAGCTTGCATAATCCAGGAACCAGCTTTCATACATGTCACTCAGTAGCACTGAGTTATGTTCTGAATGATTATTTTGATCTGACATTTATTCTTCTTACAAAGTTGTTTTTTGCTTCATATGACGGGATATTCTTTTGAAGGCGGCTAAAATTAATCAATTTATATCACGCCCCGTAATTACAGCTCGTCGAATTATTCAATAATTATTAACCTCGTATCTATTACTTGCTCTTTTATCTATGTCGGATTTGTTGTTTCTTTATATCTAAATTATCTATTATGAATAAAATTTATTTGTCGGCACTGCTTTTGATAAATCTATTGGCCGGAACTGTAAGCTCAGCCCAAAAGATCAAATTACTCAGCGGTAAACTAGATATGCTGAAAGGTGTTGAAAGCATCAATGTGGATTTTGATTACAGCAAAATGGGTGTGGGGAAATTTGCTACCGAAGCAGAATACATAAAAACAAAAAAAGCAGACTATAATAAGAAGGAGGAGGGCAAAGGTGATGAATGGGAAAAAGCCTGGGTGGCTGATAGGAAAAATCGATTTCAACCTAAGTTTGAGGAGTTATTCAATGAGCACAGTGGTATGACCTGTGGTGATATACCTGAAGCGAAATACACCCTGATATTCAAAACCAAGTACACTGAACCCGGATACAATGTATATGTAAGCCGTAAAAATGCAAGGGTCGATGGAGAGGCAGTTATAGTCGAAACAGCTAACCCGGGAAAAATATTAGCACGCATGTCGGTACTTAATTGCCAGGGCCGGACTTTTGGTGGTAATGATTATGACAGTGGTACGCGTTTGCAAGAGTCATATGCTGTAGCAGGTAAAGGTTTAGGCAAGTTTTTTAAAGGAAAGTTGAAGAAATAAACTTGTAACGATTTAATAACAAAAGCGGCAACATTAGGTTGCCGCTTTTACTGTTTAATATATTATTTCTATTAATTTACAGTTATCACCAGGCTTGCTTTGTTGATAAGCCCGTCACGGTTCACAACGGTAAATGTGTATTTTTCATTACCGGCTTTATCCATAGTTGTACCTGCATAGTCATACGAGTATGAATTAGCCTCATCACCACTCAGGTCTTTTGTGAAAACAGTATTGTCAGCACCACCGTCGGTTGACTTGGTAATGGTAAACTTGGTCAGTACGTCTTTGTCTTCAGATTTAGCAGCTTTAATTCCAATTTTGAAGTCTGTACTGGTTGCCATATTAGCATCCTTCGAAGTGTAGCCATTGTCAGTTATAAAGGATATTTGCGGTAATAAACCTTCATCTTCATCTTTTTTACATGAACTCAGGCTCAAGGTGAATGCAGCAAAAAGTGTGAGCAACATAGTTGCCTTAACGAAATATTTCATTTTTCTCGATTTAGTTGTTTAACAATAAAAAAATAGCGGAGGGAATGTTAAACATTTCGAGGTGGTCGACCTATTACCTGCATATGCCCAACCGACAGAACAGAGGTTCCGGTAATCCGGTAGGGACCGTTAGAAATATTTGTAAACAGAAGTCTTGTCAGTTCAGTTGGGATATAAAGTACAGGTTGCCAGTTCACCAACCTTTTTGCAGTTTTTCCTGCACCATCTTTTTTGATGTCAGATGCGAGGTCCTTATTTATGTCCGTTTCATGATCATCAGCCAACACTTTACATATAGCTTTGTCTCCCGTTAGTTCAACTGAAACAATATCATACATCCTGTCATTTAATCTCAGTTCTTTCCCGTCATCTCTTAAGGATTTTGTGTATGTGTCATTTGATAGTGTAAGTGTTACATACTCCTCATCTTCTACTGACAGGATAAGTGCAGCTTGTTTTTCCTTATTCAGGCTAACTCTCCACGTATAGGTTAACGGATATAGTAAATGCGCGGCAAATACAAATAAGAGTATAAGCCTTACTGAAATATGCGTACGTATGGTAGCAGATTGGCGCATTTACTGTACATACAGGTTAGTCGTGACTGAAAAAATAATATTTATTCCCTGGTTTAGCAAGCCGTAATACCTGATACGGGATAAATGGCTGGCATACGCATTGTTCAGCAAGTTTTTACACGACAAGCTCAAATTGAACGTTCTGTGAAAAATATCAGCATTCGCTGATGAATAGAAATTGACAAGTGTATAGGCCGGGGTAGCCAGTTCAAACATTGCAGGCGTGTTTTGTGCGAAATAATATTCTATAGCCGGTTCTATCCGGATGTTAGTGATAGCTCCTTTTGTAACGGGGGTAAATACCAATGACAAGGCGTTTTTATAGGCAGGTATAAAGGGTAAATTTCCTCCCAAGTCCAGAACCCCGCTTGTTATAGCAAGGTTTTCTTTCAATTCAATGCTTTTGGCAACCAGGTATGAAGCCATAAACTCCCCGCCGTATATAGCTGCGTTTTGTTGCTTGTACCGGAATATCTGGAATCCGACAAATGAATCGGCTGTGGGAGCAAGGTATATGTAGTTAAAGAACCTGTTATAATATCCTGCAATGCCTGCCTGCCAACGATTGTGTTTTATTTCCAGCGATACATCGTTATTGATGTTTTGTTCTCTTTTCAGGTTGGGGTTGCCTATCTCATACCTGTAAGAGCCTTCGTGCAGGCCATTGGATGATAGTTCTGCAAGGTTGCCCATACGGAAACCACTGGATATATTGTATTTTATGTTTGTATGACTGTTGGGGTTATAGCTAAACCCTGCTAGTCCGTTTGCTATCGGGCGACTGACAGTGAACGGTTGTATTTCTCCACTTGAGTTTACCCTGCCCGTACTATACGTGCTGATACTTTTATAGCTCATTCCTGCACCGGTCTCTATGTTTATTTTATAAAATTTAAAACGTAAGAAACCAGATACGCTTCCCTCAAGCAGGTCAGCATCCGGCACTAGTATCCGTTTACCCAGGTTGGTATTGTGCTCGTAGGTGAATTGGTGGTTGGCAACGAATAAAACCTTTTCGTTGAGCTGTTTCTCCCATTTGATGTTTTCAAGCAGTGATAAAAGGTGCATATTCAGGCTGATGCTCCCGCCTCCTTCGTCTTCCATTCGTTTGTTACTTTGTACACCTACATTCACTTTCAGTTTAGATGCGCTCAATCTGATTGTGTTTTGCGAACTGAATGTATTCAGCATCACTACGTGGTGTGGTCCGGGCATGTCGCGCGACCATCGGCTGTCTTTATCAAAGAACAGGTTCAGCTGATCTATGATGAACCCATACTTGTTGTAAGAAAAATTATAGCTGTTCTCTTGTTGCCAGTTGATTTTTGTGAACCCGCCTCCTGCTTTTACATAATAACCTGTATTGCGGGAGTTGAGAACACGGGTATTATTGCCATCTGCATAATCGGCATGATTTTCATACCCTCCTCTCAGTCGCCACCAGGTATTCCTGTTTCTGTGCGAATAGCCAATATCTGTCAGGGTTCCCCGCGAATTAGAGTATAGTCTTGTGGTAATATCAAAGAGGTCACCCTGCTTTTTAGGCTTCTCTTCAATAATATTGACAACACCACCCAATGCATCGCTCCCATATAATATAGACGCCGGACCACGGATCAGCTCAACACTACTAATGCCTATTTGTGATAATCCCAGTCCGTGCTCATCCTGCCATTGCTGGTTGTCAAACCTTAACCCTGACAGTAGTACCAGTATCCTGTTGCCATATAGTCCGCGTATTACAGGTTTACTTATAGCGTTACCTGTTGTCATTTGCCCAACACCAGGCAGGTTGGATAATGCATCTGATAAGTTGGAAGGAGATTTCTGTTCTAACAGCGCCCTGCTGTATGCCTTTAAATTAAGAGAGGTAGCCTTTGGACTTGAGTTGTGAATGCCGGATATAATCACCTCATTCAGCAATGTATCGCTTACATGTATCTCAGGAATGATTTTTTGCGCATATGTAATGTTTGCGGCAAACATACATGGTACCGCAAGCATGGCTATTCTCATACCTGTAAATATACGGTAAGGGTAATTAGTATGGTAATAATGTCCTATTCTGCAGCGTGGGATAGATTTAGCCTTCCAGCTAACCAGCTTTTTTCAAGAGGAACTAACCACTTGGTCATTAGCTCTGCTTTTGTAAGAACCACATTGCTGAATAGTGGCGTGTCATGCTTGATATATCCTTTATCTAGGGCATACTGCACTTGGTTCATGGGTAGCATTTCAGCTTTACCATTCACAAGAAAGGTCAGCATCATCCTGTCGAACATGTTTACTTCATACTGGCGCTCGATACTTTTGACTATGCGCACCGACGAATCTGTACTGCAGCCGCTTACCTGCGAGCTGCTTTCGTCTGCCATGAATATGATGAATTGCCCGAATACAAGTTTAGCCCATCCTTTTACAGGGTCGCCATGGCTCTGCCACTGGGTGTAGAATTGCTCTAACTGCTCGTTTATTTCAGCCTGCTCACGCTCTATAAATGCCCTGCTGCTCTGGTAGACCCATACCCTGGAATCGTCTGAAAAATCAGCAGGAATGATGTTTTGTAATTCCTGTAACATGATGTAAAGTTACGTTAGAAACCCTTTACAGATACTTCTTTATTATCAACTTTATCCATATGGGTATCCAGCCAGCGTTTCAGTTCGTTTGACATCTTGCGGTAATTACGAGAGGGTGGGGTAACGCTGAACCGGGAACCTGTAAAGTGACTATTGACAAGTATTTTCTTGTCATCTGCAATGAATACCATTACTTCCCTGTGTTCTTTGTTGGGATTGTTATGCAGGTTGCGGCTGATGATCATAAACACCTCTGGCGCTTCATCATGACGGGTAAAGGCGAGGTTGTTAGTAGTGAAAAAACGTTTCAGCATTTCCATATTCTTGTCTGGCGAATACTTTGTAGGAATGCTGTCAAATTTCAATATGCGATAATACTGGTAGAATACTAATACTATCAATAGCAGAACAGCGCTATACATCACCCAGCTTACGTACTGATTATGGTTCTTTACGCCCATAGCCAGCAGGAAGCCGCCACGCAGGAGTAACACCCATACCACAGCACTTATAGATGCAGGTGTCAGCGTTTTCTTATTTAAAGGGTACCTTTTCTTCTGCTTAATGAAAGTAATATCATTCAGCAGACTGTTTTCCCAGTCGGGTTTACTACCGGAAGTATTTATGGATTTCATTATCGAGTCTTACTCAGCCAGCGATTGAGCTACCATTTCGGCAATATCCATTACCTGTATGTCGTCTTCTTTTTCTTTGTTCTTCAGGCCGTCGCCGAGCATTGTTGTACAGAATGGACAGTTAGCTGCAATAATGTTCGCTCCGGTATCAATGGCCTCTTCAGCACGTTCAAAGTTGATACGTGTTGTACCTTTTTCCTCTTCTTTGAACATTTGCGCACCGCCAGCACCGCAACATAACCCATTGGTACGGCAGCGTTTCATTTCTACCAGTTCTACGTCCAGTGCCTGCAATACTTCGCGTGGTGCTTCGTATATATTATTTCCACGTCCCAGGTAGCAACTGTCGTGGTAGGTTATTTTTTTGCCTTTAAAACTACCGCCTTCCTTCAGGCGTACACGGCCGTCATTGATCAGGCCTTGCAGGAAGGTGGTATGATGTATCACCTCGTATGTTCCGCCCAGGGCTGGATATTCATTTTTGAAAACATTAAAACAGTGCGGACAGGCTGTAACTATCTTCTTGATGCCATACCCGTTGAGTGTTTGTATATTATTATAGGCCATCATCTGGAACAGGAACTCATTTCCTGCACGCCTGGCGGGGTCGCCTGTACACATTTCTTCTTTCCCTAGTATAGCAAACTTTACACCGACCTTATCCAGTATCTGTGCAAAAGCTTTGGTTATTTTCTGAGCTCTCTGGTCAAAGCTGCCTGCACATCCTACCCAAAACAATACTTCAGGCATTTCTCCATTCGCAGCATATTCAGCCATTGATTTTATCATAATCTTTTTTCTTTCTAAGGTTAATATTACGCCTGCATCATTTCTTCTGCCCATTTATCCCTGTCGTCAGGGCTGAACTTCCATGGGGCCATATTGGTCTCCACATTATTGAACATAAGGTTCCACTCTTCAGGGCTGTTGCTTTCTTCCATGATCAGGTACCTGCGCAACTGCATAATGATATTCAACGGGTCAATTGTTACAGGGCAGGCTTCAACACATGCCTGGCAGGTAGTACAGGCCCTCAGTTCTTCTACCGATATGTAGTCATGAACCAATGTCTTTCCGTCATCCTGAAACTCTTTATTCTTATTGATATTAGCGCCCACTTCTTCCAGCCTGTCGCGGGTGTCCATCATTATCTTACGCGGTGAAAGTGTTTTACCTGTCTGGTTGGCGGGGCACATAGCTGTACAACGTCCGCACTCAGTACAGGCATATGCATCCATCAGGTTCTTCCAACTCAGGTCCATTACGTCTTTTGCACCGAACCTTTGTGGTTCAGCAGGTGCAGCGTCTGTTGGTGCTTTGTCAGGCTCCATCATGTACAGCACTTCCTTCTGTATCTCCGGCATATTCTGTGCTTCACCCTGGTTTTTCAGGCGCATATAATATGCATTAGGGAAAGCTACTATAATATGGAAGTGCTTGGAATATGGGAGGTAATTCATGAAAGCCAGTACGCCGATAATATGCAGCCACCAGCCACCTCGTTCAATTCCCATAAGTGTTCCGTCAGATAGTCCCGAGAACAGTCCTGTAAACATACCCGTTATCCAGAACGTATCGGTAGCGGTGTAGTGCTCCACACCACGGCTTTGCAGTACAAGGTCTGCCGTATTCATAGATAGGAATAACGTCATAAGCACGATCTCTGTTATCAGTATCAGGTTAGCATCATTTTCAGGCCATCCTTTCAGCTCTGATTGCACAAGGCGGGGTACTTTTATGATGTTCCTGCGGAACAGGAATATAGCACAGCCTAACAATACCAGTACTGCCAGTATCTCGAAACAACCTATTAAAACTGAATATAAGCTGCCCAGCAGGGGAGCGAACAAACGGTGGTGACCTGTGACACCATCAAGGATTATCTCCAGTATTTCCGCATTAATGATGATGAAGCCTGCATATACAAACAGGTGGAGCATAGCCGGGATCGGCCTTTTGAACATCTTTTTCTGGCCCAGTGCCAGTAATGTCATGTTCTTCCATCTTTGGCCGGGATTATCGGTCAGGTCTTCTTTCCTGCCCAACAATATGTTTCGCCTTATCTCACCTACCTTTTTTGCGAAAAGGTATATGGATACGCCTGAGATCAATATAAAAAGTATCTGTTGTACAAGCTGCATGCGCAATGTATTTACAAGGTTCGAAATTAGCAGCTTTTGTGCTAAAAACATAGTTTAACACTTGCTGTTATACTGTTTCGTGTAAATTGTTTAGGTTTGGAGTAAATGTTTACTGTCAATGTTCAATAAAATATGGACACCTCTATTGTTGGTGGTATTATTTAGCTTTAGTATCAAGTCGTATGCCCAGAACGACTGGACACAAATTCAGCAGATCGAGGACTCTATGCTGGTGACTGCTGATTCTATGTACCATGCCTTTATTCCTGATGACAGGGCAAAGTACACAGAACGGTTTGTAAAGCAACTTGTACAGGCATTGAAAATATCCAATTCGTGGGAATACGAATTTCCGAAGCTGCAAAATGAGATAAACATAATATACCCCGAAGACAAGTCTTTCAGGATATTTAACTGGGGCATAGCTCCGACTGAAGTAACCCGCAGATATTATGGTGCAGTACAATTACCGCAATCTGACCTGAAACTATTTCCGCTTTTTGACTATTCAGACAAAATAAAAAAATGTGAAGAAGATACAGTACTAACTCAGGGCAAGTGGCTTGGAGGTATCATATATAAGATAATGTCCAACAAAGTGGATGGAGAAACTGTCTACACGCTTTTCACACTTAATGCATCAAGTGCTATCAGCAATAAGAAGATGTTAGACCCGTTGATCTTAACAGAAAAGGGGGTGACATTCGGGGCGCCCATATTTGATATTCCTTCTTCCTGTAACCCTGAGAAGCCAAGTAACAGGTTTATTCTGGAATACAAAAAGGAAGTTCAGGCATCTATGAACTGGGATACAGATTTCAACGCTATATTCTTTGACAGGTTGGTATCGCAGGTAAATGACCCAAACAGGAAATATACATTTGTGCCCAGCGGCCAATATGACGGGTTGAAATGGAAAGGTGAAAAATGGGTATATGTTGAGAACCTTATACCGATAGATGTAATGAAAGACGGTGAAGCACCAACTCCAAATCCTAAGTTCAAACAAGAAAAGGGTAAATAAATACTAAACCTAACTTCATTTTGCCTAAATTTGCGCCTTCTGAAATGGTCCGGTAGCTCAGCTGGATAGAGCAACTGCCTTCTAAGCAGTAGGCCATTGGTTCGAATCCAATCCGGATCACATAAAAGCAAAAGCCTCTGATCACCAGGGGCTTTGTTATTTCTGTTATTTTATAAGGTTGTAAATAACCTGTTCACCAATCATATTTGGCGCAGTACAGTTGTAACTTATATCGTGGTTGTTGATATGTAACATACAATATGCCTGACGTTGTTCCCAAAACAGCACCCGCTATGTCAGGTTCAAATGCAGTACGAAGGACATTACTGTTTTTTATCGTCTAAAAATAATATGTGTAATGAACTCAAATGCACTTCCTCTCGTATATTCGCATACTGTATGCGGTATTTCTTTTCTTGTTTATTATTGTTGATAATTGGTATTAACGGCATATCTGCTCAGCCGGACTCCCTGTTGCATACAACATATGCAAAACGATACGATTACGTTGTTACGCTCGAAAAAACCGTTACACGCGATGTTGACAATGATGAGCAACGTGCAGAGCTATTAGACAGCCTGCAAAAGATAGCAGACTACGTGAAGAGCAAGGGGGATGATGCTTTTTACTACCAATTATCATTATTGCCCATTACTTCCTTAAGCTATATGAGGAAGGCAGGTAGAGTAATGGAGGTAAGTAAACAGATAAGCAAAGCTGAAAAAGAAGGATATATTTTTGAAGCTACAGATGCCAGGGCACAGCTGGCAAATTATTTCTGGAGGACGGACAAGCGGGAAAAAGGTATAGAAATAGGGCTGAATGCATATGAAGTATATAAAAATTTCTCAGTAGAAGAATTTCCTGCACGTACACCCATACAAAGCAAGTTAGCTGTATGGTATTACAACTTTGCCGATCTGGGACGTGCCAAAGAATTACTGCTGGAACTACTGTCTGCTGCCAATAATGAAGTAACGGAAGCAATGCTTGACCCGATAGCCACCTTAGCACTTTGTTACCGTGAACAGAAGCAATATGACTCCGCACTGATATACTTCACACAAGTGTACGATTACAGCAGAAGCTCAGGCAATGCCAGGAAAGAGGCCCTGGCCGTAGGCAATATCGGTAGCCTGTATTATCAAACCGGTAAATATAATGAAGCTATACGGTGGTCTCAACGGGAACTGGCCTTATGGAAAGAGATCAACAATAATACCACACTGCCCAGTGTAACTGCTTATATCTACATAGCAGATGCATCTTTCACCAAAGGAGATATAGCAACTGCACGTACATATATAGACAGTGCGGATAAGCTGATGAGGAAAGTAAGGAGGAGTTTCAACAACCTTAAGAAGTTCTATGCGGTAAAGGCAAATATTTTAGCCGCCTCCGGCCAGGATACTAAGGCGCTGCTGTACAAAGACTCTGTAATGTTGATGATGGACAGCCTGTATGCACAAAGGGATAAAGAGCAGATGCTGAATGCGGAACAACGTGTGGAACAGGCCAAACATGAAAAAGAAGTAGAATACCTGGAAACATTACGTAAGAACAGCGTCTGGCTGCGCAACTTTGCCATCGTTATGATATTGATGCTGGCCATCATCAGCCTGCTACTCATCAACCGCAGCAGGCTCAGGCACAGGCAAAAAGAGCTGAAGGCCATGAGCGACAGAGACAAAGCCGAGAACAAACTGCTGCACTTCACCCGCCAGATGCAGGATAAGAACCGACAGATAGACAACCTGAGAGAGGAATTGCAACACGCGTCTGACGAGCAGGATACTGTAGCTAAGAATGAGGCCATAGCCCGCCTGCAACAATCCACTATTCTTACCGACGACCAATGGGACGAATTCAGGGTCGTATTTGAAGAGGTACACTCCGGATTTATAGGCAAACTGAAAACGCAATTCCCCGCACTGACTCCTGCGGAGCTGCGCTACCTGACACTACTGAAGCTGGACCTCAACAACAGGGAGATGGCCAATATGCTGGGTGTGAGCGATGGCACTGTGCGCAATTATAAAAGCCGCCTGCGCCGCAAGTATAACCTGGCCGATGAGGACGACCTGGAAGAAATGCTGAAAAATATCTAAGCTTTCCGCACAGCATTCATATACATCAATAGCTGTATTTATTTATTTCCGCAATATGCAACGTGTTGACAATCAACACTGATACGTTTTTGATACGCCCCTGATACACATTTGACACGCGGCTGATACGCTTTTCAGACGCGGAAAATTTGTATTCGCCCTCCTCCTGCTATCACCTTTGTTCCATGACCAGGATCGCACAAAATAAACTTTTCCGAATTGATCGGTTTGCCATCGCAATAATGCTTTGTGTAGTGGTTGCCATAGGGATGATATTGGGTATATGGTGGTATTACGATCAGCAGATAGACCTGATGAAAAAAGACCTGAGCAAACCACATACCTCAATTAGTACAGAACAATAAAACAGATATAGATATGAACAGAAGAACAAAAATATACAACCTGCTGGCGGCGCTGCTGCTCTGCTGCGGTATGCTACCTGCAAAGGCGCAGTGGCAAACAGCCAACTCTAAGCTGCTATATTCTTACGACTACGACCTGGCTTTTGATGCTACTGACACACTCTATGCATCTCTGGCAGACCAGAATGATAAGGTGGTGGTGTACCGATACATCAACAACACATGGACAAAACTGGGTAGCAATTTGAGTATCAACTTGGGCCGATACACCTCTTTGACATTCAATAGTGCCAACGAACCTCATGTGGCATTCCAAGATGGCGCTGTATCTGGAAAAATAAGTGTAATGAAATACAGCAGTGGTAGCTGGAATGTTGTAGGAGGCTACGGCTTTTCTTCAAATGCAGTGACACAGACAACAGATATAATTTTTGACAATAATGATACGCTATATGTTGCCTACAAGGACCAGTCAACCTTGAGGGCTAATGTGATGAAATACAATGGCAGCGGCTGGGTGCAGGTAGGTAGCACCAATTTTAGTAATGGCAATGCTTGGAACCTAAGTTTAGCAGCAGACGGCCAGGACAGCCTGTATGTGGCATATATTGATAAAGCAAACAACGACTATCCTACCCTGAAAAAATACAGTAACGGTAGCTGGATAACGGTTGCTACTTATCCTGTAAGTGGGAATTATTTGCAAATGGAAGCAGATAGTAGCGGTGAACTATATATTGTTGTTGCAGCAGACAATGACTATCATTCCGTACTGAAATATGACGGAAGCTCTCTTTCGGTATTAGGGGATAGTTTTTTTAGGGTGTTGAATTCTGCTGGTGGATATTACCCAGATATTGATTTTGATGGGAATAATACGCCATATATACTTATTGAAGAGGATGAGAAAAATACAGTATATAATACCGTTTTAAAGTATACCGGGAGTGAGTGGATACAGGTAGGAGCGGCAGGGTTAAATACTGTTAATGTAGGTAATACTCATAACAAATTAGCTGTAAATAGCACCGGGGAGATATATGCTGTATGCGATGAAGATATGCCCGTACACCGATACGTCAACCAGAACGCCTGGAACGGCAGTACCTGGAGCAATGGCAGCCCTAACAGCAGCAGCAATGTATTTATAGAGAGCAGCACCAGCCCAGGGGCTTTCACCTGTGGAGACCTGAACGTTTCGCCGGGGGTAACACTGGCACTGGGCAGCAGCACGGTAAATGTGAATAACGCCATTATATATTACGGCGATAGCCTTATGGGCAGCGGTACAGTAAATATCGCGGATGATGTCAGTATGTGGGGCGATACGATGTACCTGAAAGAAAGCAGCATCAGCGTAGCATCCGGCAAAACACTTACTACCAATGGGCGCTTAGGTGTTGGTTCCGATGCTACCGGCACCGGGCGCATTGGCACTGTTTCGGGTACTATAAGCGGCGATGTAAATGTGCAGCGGTATATAGCCGGTGGCGTAAGGGCATACCGTATGCTGGGGCATCCTTTCAGTACAGACATTCCTTTGTCGCAGTTAATAGATGATATAGATATTACAGGCACCGGTGGCGTGGATAGTGGTTTTACCTATTCTACCAGCAATCCTGTATCAGCATACTGGTGGGATGTAACCACTGCAGATTATAGTGTAGGGGGTACCAATCCCGGCTGGCAGGCGTTTACCAACACCGGCGACAGCTGGGGCAAGCATGACCTGGCACTTGTATATATACGTGGTGCCAAGGGCGAGGGCTTAAGCCCGGGTACCTATACACCTTCTGCGGTTACACTGCAGGTAGCGGGCGAGCTCAACCAGGGTACACAGGTACGCACTTTAACTAAGGGCAGCAACACCTTTTTTGCAGCCTGTGGTAATCCTTTTGCCAGCAGCGTGCAGATGAATACGGTAACCCGAGGCTCAAATGTAGGCAGCAACTACTACCTGTGGGATCCCCGCAGCGGCGCATCAGGTGCTTATGTCACCAACGCCTGGTCATTGTCTTACTCATTGCCTATGTTCTCAGCATTTATCACCACGGTAACTGCCAATACGAATAACACACTCAGCTTTGCTGAAACGGACAAAACAACGGGAGACAGCGCGCTCTTTAAAACTACCGCACCCGCCGACTGGGTAGAACTGTACATATACGACAGCACAACAAAATGGGACAGGCTGCTCATCAACTTTGATGACAATGCCATGGATGTGCAGGATAAGAGCGATGCCGTTAAGTTCTACAATCCCGGGCTTGATTTCTATACACTGTCTAAAGATAATGAACGACTGGCGGTAGATGTTCGTCCTTACGATGACGGACATTCTATTCCATTGGGCTTAACCGCTTACAATAGATACAATACATATGTTATCAGAACAGGGATGTTTAATATTCCCGCAGGCACCAAACTGGTACTGCACGATAAATACCTGAACAAAACCAAAGAGTTGAACGCCGGTACTGAATATTGGTTTGATGTAACAAGCGACAGCTTATCGCAAGGCAATAAGCGTTTTGAAATAAATATGGTGGGCAAGCCAACCACGGGCATCATAGCAGCAAAAGAAAAAAATGCGCAAATGCAGCTGATCCCCAACCCCGCTTACAGTCATGTGAAAGTATCATTTGACAAAATAGAGGGCGAGGCCCAAATTAAACTGACGAGTATAACAGGGCAAGTGGTGTACCAATCAATAACGAATACACAGACGGGGAGTGTTACCATCCCGTTGCAAAACGTACCTGCAGGTATCTACATAGTAGAGCTGCAAGGCAAAAATGCAAGGTTCACTGAAAAACTGATCAAAGAATAATTTAATAACTATCCTCAATACCCAGCCCTCCCCTTGGGGGGAGGATTGGGTGGGGCTAAACATACAATTATGAAAAGGATAATATTATTAACCACAGTACTGCTTACCGTAAACTGCACACTGCCGGTTGAAACACTGGCCCAGGGGCCGGGTTTCCCCGATGCGCCCGTTGATACACCCTTTGATGGGGGTGTAACGCTGATAGCGGCCGCTGCTGCGGGGTATGGCATTAAAAAAATGAGTGATAAAAAAAACAACAAAAGATAGTTATGGAAACAATAAGTATGAGAACCAAGATCATTTTACTGATAATAGGCATGATATGTTTTGCAGTAACAGTTGCGCTGGCTCAGGGCCCCGGCTTTGACGAGGGCGTTGATGATGTGCCGGTGCCTTTTGATGGAGGCGTATCACTGATAGCGGCCGCTGCTGCGGGATACGGCATTAAAAAAATAAGCGACAAGAAAAAACAAAAATAATATGCAAAAGTATGCAGCAATAATCATCCTGGCAATTGCCAACTTATATGTAGGACTTGCAGGCATATATTTCCTGGCCTGTTTTATTTGTAACAATTAATATTCATTATATGAAAAATCTACTATTAATAATTTTATGCTTTGGTGCGACCGGCATATATGCGCAACAATGCGGATTTGATATCATGCATAAAAAGCAAATGGCAAACAACCCTGTGTACAAGGCAAAGGTAGATGCCATTAATGCATCATGGGCCGAAAAGCACCGCAACGGCACACAATCTCTTATAGCAACCACCTCAGTAGGCACCATATACGAGATACCCGTGGTGGTACATGTGATACACACAGGCGGCGCGATCGGTACGACCTACAATCCTGCCGACTCAGTAATTGAGGCAACAATAGATTACCTGAACGAAACGTATAATGCCACCTATTCAAGCTACCCGGACACCAATAGCGGCGGTACCTATTTCCCGGTAAAATTTGTGCTGGCCAAACGCGACGAAAGCTGCAACAGTACCACGGGCATCAATCGTATTGATTTCAGCAGCAACAGTACTTATTCAAGCAATGGTGTAAAAGTATCTACCAGCTCCGGTGTAGATGAAACAGTTGTCAAGGCACTCAGCCGCTGGAACAACAGATCTTACTATAATATATGGATAGTTAATAAGATAGATAATCATAATGGTCTGACAGCCGGTACATTCACAGGAGCTTACGCATATTTTCCCGGCGCAGGTGGGGAAATTGATGGTGCCGTTGTACTGGCATCGCAGTTCACAGCGGGTAACTATACACTCCCACACGAGTTAGGCCATGCTTTCGGGTTGTATCATACCTTTGAAGGGGACGGGACCGGAAGCACCTGTCCTACTAATTCAAGTTGCAGCACCCAGGGCGACCTGGTATGTGATACCGAACCCCATGTGCGCAACCTTGGTTATTGCGCTTCCGGCACAACCAACTCATGTGTAAGTGCCACCTACGACGACAAAGTGGCCAAGAACTTTATGAACTATTGTACTTGTCCCGACAGGTTTACAGAAGGGCAGGAAGAGCGTTTTGTTGATATCATGAAATCGTACCGTACAGGTCTGCTGAGCTCCATGGGTGGTATGGACACCAGCCTGAGTGTGGTAGCTGCCAGCTGTGTAACTACTACCACCAATGCAGGTAATACAGAAATGGGGCCTATCTATTTTAAATTTGGCGACCTGGAAAATACGACTCTTGGGGTGTATACGGATGGTTATGCCTATTACGACTACAGTTGCCAGATGAGGGCCAACCTGACACAAGGCAAAAATTACAAACTTAAATTTGCTACTTATTTAAATGCACAAAAAAAGCAGGTATGGATAGATCTGAATAACGATGGCTCTTTCAGCAGCGGCGAAATACTTGCTACATTCGGCTATTCCAATTATGGTACTTCAGCGGATACAGACTTATTTTCTGTTACCATAGGTATACCCACTTCCGGCCTTATAACCTGTACACCGTTACGCATGCGTGTTATGTCAATATACGCTGGTAACTCCTTCCCGTCCAATGGATGTGGTACCCTGCAATACGGGCAGACAGAAGACTATGCGGTAATATTCAAACCTGCATCTACAAAAACATCTGCGACCATAACCGGCACCAGCCCCATTTGTTCGTCGGGAGGTAATGCTATGTTTGTCCTCAGTACATCAGGTACTTTTACCAGCCCCTCGTACCAATGGTACAAAAATGGCTCAGCCATAGGTTCCAACAGCGATACACTTACCACAACAGGACTTAGCAGTGGCGATTACATTCAGTGCAAAGTAAACTATACCGATGCCTGCTACGAAGACAGTGTATTTTCCGGTGTATTGGGCATTACTACCGTAAGCGACACGAACACCTGGGTAGGTGCTACCAGCAGCACCTTAGGCACAACCTCCAACTGGAGTTGCGGCGCCACACCAACTGCATCGCAAACTGCACTAATAGACGCTGACATGCTCGTAAATGTACCGTCTGCAAGCTCTGGTACTATCAGTGTTGGCAATTTATGGTTGGCAAATAGCCCTACCGTTACTTTGTCAAACTCTGCGCAGATAACCGTAGGAGGCAACTTAACGTTAGACTCCGCAACAGTAACAGGGGATGGGAAGATACTATTAAACTCATTTTCTGCGCAGACCATATCAGGCGTAGGCTCCATATCCAACCTGTCTATTTCCGCCGTAACAGGTGTTTCAATATCTTCAGGTAGTCAGATCAGTATTACTGATACCTATACGCCGCTATCAGGTAAGCTCACCAATAATGGTGAACTGATCTTAAAAAGTGATGTAACTAAAACGGCACGTATAGCCTCAGGCCCAGGCAGCAACTATCTCGGTGGTAACGTAACCATAGAAAAATATGTACCCGGCAAAAGAGCATTCCGTTTTGTAGCACATCCATTCACCAGCTCAATTGCGTTGTCTCAACTGACAGATGAGATTGACATCACCGGTTCAGGTGGCAGCAGCAATGGCTTTACCACAACAAGTAGTAACAATCCATCAGCTTTCTGGTTCGATGTATCAAATGCTGATACCAGTACTACCGGAAGCAATTCCGGGTGGACGGCGTTTACAAGCACCAATGGCTCGGGTAACAATAGCTGGGATCAGTACGAACTGGTGAGGTTGTTTGTAAGAGGAAGCAAAGGTGAGGGACTGAATGGGAGTAGTTATACACCATCTGCCACTACATGGGAGTATGACGGTGCTGTAAATCAGGGCACACAAACCATTACACTGACAAAAGGCAGTAACT
Organism: Chitinophagales bacterium; assembly: GCA_020636495.1. NCBI lineage: Bacteria > Pseudomonadati > Bacteroidota > Chitinophagia > Chitinophagales > Chitinophagales bacterium. The sequence continues at coordinate 2,033,564 of JACJXQ010000008.1, forward strand.
CGGAATTTGTGGGGTGTGGTAACCCATTCCCGAGTGGTATACAAATGAATGGGGTAGCACGAGGCAGCAATGTTGGGGCCAACTATTACGCATGGGATGCTACATCAGGTTCAGCGGGCGCATATGTTACCAATCCATGGACGATGTCGTATGTATTGCCGGCCTATGCTGCGTTTTTCACTACTGTGTCTGCTAATAGCAATAATACACTTACCATAGAGGAGGCAGATAAAGCCAGTGGTGGCATCGGGTTGTTTAAAAAAACATCCAATAATTACTGGGTAGAGCTTTCCATTGATGATACCACTACCCATTGGGACAGGCTGCTGATAGGATTTGATGATAACGGAATGTCTGTTGAAGATAAACTGGACGGTAAAAAACTGTACAACCCGGGGCTGGACTTCTTCACGCTATCGAGCGATAATGTACGTATGGCAGTAGATATTCGTCCGTATGAAGATGCGAAATCTATTCCCCTGGGTCTGACCGCTTACAACCGTTATAACAAATATGTCATCAGAACAGGTATGTATGATATACCTGCAGGAACCAAACTCTTCCTGCATGATAAATACCTGAATACAAAACAGGAATTGAAAACAGGTTTTGAATATTGGTTCGATATTACCAGTGACAGCCTTTCACAGGGCAACCAGCGTTTCGAGATCAACATGGTAGGCGAACCATCGACTCTGACAGAAGTAGACAAAGTTGTACCTGAGATGCAGTTGATACCCAACCCTGCACATAAAGAGGTAAAAGTTGCTTTCAAAGCACTGGAAGGCAGTGCAGCTATAAGAATGTTGGGTATTACGGGGCAAACAGTTTTCTATAAACCATTACAGGAAGGAACCGGTAGTACAACTGTCGACCTCCAACAATTGCCCGCGGGTATTTATATGGTTGAGCTCAAAGGAGACAACGCAAACTTTACTCAAAAACTGGTTAAAGAATAAAATACTTATTTGTTGCTTATCTCTCCCTAAGGCCCCTGTTTTTACAGGGGCCTCTTTGTTATATGTGCAACAAGAACGCCGGCTGTTCCCGGATATCACTTTTTCATGCGTGTCAGGGTGTTTTTTAGTCATACAAAATTTCATTGCCTTAATATTTTCTCCATCTTTTTCCCTTTTGCCAGTTCATCAACCAGCTTATCCAGGTAGCGCACTTTCTGTACCAGCGGGTCTTCAATATCTTCGACCCTATAGCCACAGATAACACCCGTGATCTTTGAAACATTCGGGTTCATTGCAGGCGCTTCGGAGAAGAAGGTCTCAAAATCGGTTTTCCTGTCTATTTGCTGCTGCAGCGTTCTTTCATTATAACCTGTCAACCAGGAGATGACAGCATCCAATTCTTCTTTTGTGCGTCCCTTTTTCTCAACCTTTTGTATATACAAAGGGTATACACTGGAAAAAAGCATTCTGTATATCCTTTCATTATTCATGTTCGCAGTTTTTAGTTATCAGGGGTAAAATAAGCCAACTTTCCTGAATCTTTTCATCGTATCGCATTCTGTCTACCATTATTAATTCTATGTTTATTGTCATTGTCTTTCAGCTTTTTGTGCTTTTGTTGTTACCTTTAAGCTCATCATCATTGATACATACACATATACAAAACACATAAGCATTGCGTATTCTTTTAGTATATCCTGAAATGCCTGATACCTTTTATGCCATGCGGCATTTTATGGATGTTATCGGCAAAAAGGCGGCATACCCACCGTTGGGATTGCTAACCATCGCGGCTATGCTGCCCGGTGAGTGGGAGAAGCGTGTGCTGGACCTGAATGTACGCAGTATGGATGACGCCGACCTGCAATGGGCCGATTATGTGTTCCTTTCGGCTATGAACGTGCAGGAGGAGTCTGCCAGGGAGGTGATAGCCCGGTGTAATGAACTGGGGGTGAAGATAGTTGCGGGGGGTACCCTGTTTACGCATGAGTACACCCGTTTTGACGGTGTGGACCATTTTGTGCTGAACGAGGCTGAGATAACACTGCCATGGTTTTTGGAAGATATGGCCGATGGCAAGCCCAAACCCATATACAAGTCGAGTGAATACGCTGATATAGAGCAATCGCCGCTGCCGGCCTTTGAGCTGGTAGATATGAGCCAGTACCTGTACGCCATTGTACAATACTCGCGCGGCTGCCCTTACATGTGCGACTTCTGCGACGTGACCGCCCTGCTGGGCAGGCGCCCCCGTGTCAAGATGCCTGAGCAGATCATTGCGGAGCTGGAAGCCATCAACAAAAGCGGTAATACACAACTGGTGCTTTTTGCCGACGACAACCTGATAGGCAACAAACGGGTGCTGAAATCGGACCTGCTGCCCGCGCTTATAGCGTGGAGGAAGAAGAACAATCCCCAGTTCTATTTTGCTACACAGCTTACCATCAACCTGGCCGATGATGAGGAGCTGATGCAGCTGATGCTGGATGCCGGTTTCAGGCACGTGTTCATAGGGGTAGAGACACCATCGGAAGAGAGCCTGAAGGCTTCGCGGAAGAACCAGAACCTGAAGCGCAACCTCATGGATACCATCCACGAGATACACGGGCGTGGTTTTATCATTTCGGCGGGATTTATTGTAGGGTTTGATACGGACGATGAGAGCATCTTCCGCAGGCAGATACAGTTTATCCAGGAGAGTGGTATACCGCTGCCTATTGTGAATATACTGAAGGCGCCGCCGGGTACGGAGCTGTACACACGTATCAAATTTGAGAACCGCCTGTCTAAACCCTTTGCTTTTACCGAGGGCGATACCAACGTGGTACCCATGATGGACGAGACACTGCTCTTTGGCGGGTTTATTGATGTTATAGACCATATATACACTCCGGCTGAGTCGTATAAGCGGCTGATGAAATTCTTTGAGACCTACCGTTTCCCTAAGAGTACGGTGCGCATACATTCTACCTTCGATATGGCGCAACTGAAGATATTGTGGCGGGTAGTGTACCGGCTGGGCATACGCGACAGCAACCGCAAATATTTCTGGAAGCTGGTAGGCTGGGCGCTGCGCAACAATCATAAGATGCTGGATAAGGCTGTTTTTTACAGCATTATGATCTACCAGATGCATATGACCTACAAGACCATCCACAGCAAGGCTATGGAGGAGTTGCAGTATTTCTCCGCACAGCCTGTGCGCCCGAGGCCACAGTTGCAGACTGCATAGTTTATCCTCTGTTTTGTTAAGTAACTCTCTATTTAGCCTTAGCCAAGGGTTAATATCGTTTTGTTTTAAGTGATTGATAGTTAGTGTGTTGTGATGTGAACTGTTAAGTATTGTTAAGTAAAACGGTATAGTCGCTGTACTTAACAATGTATAAAAAAGTCCCGCAGGGGCGGGACTGGTCATTTCGTGTATATGTTGGGGTGAGGGCATGGCTCTTGATTTATTACTGTCCCGCTATGGCGGGATCTTCGTAAATGCATTCGCATTTACTACGACAAATATACGTTATTTTATTTATTATTGCAATATTTTTTTGTGTAGCATGAAGCATGTCTGAATCAGAATTCACAGGATTGGAGGATTAGCAGGATAAGATGTTGGGGTACTTATAGGATGCGTGGATAAATGCAGCTTATTGCAAGTTCTCAGGGGATGTCTCCCTGCGTTCGACATGACGGCTTTGATGGGGGGGGATTGGTGCAGTGACAACAGCGACCAAAGGGGGAATGGTATATAAAAAGGAAAGCCGCTCAATATGAGCGGCTTTTAAGGTAAACGGATAAGGTGTTATTGTTTTACGAATTTCACTTGTTCTGTATGACCATCTTTGCTGAGTTGCAGCATATACATGCCGGGAGCTAAAGAAGATACGTTTACTTCTGCTTTATCGCCGGATATTTTACCTTTTGAAAGGCTCCTGCCTGTTATATCCATCATTACATAATCAGCACCATTGGCCTGTGTTATGTTTAGGAGGGTTTTAACAGGGTTGGGGTAAACAGCTATATTACCGGATCTTGTTTGCTCAATACCGGTTCCTTTCCCGGGTTTGAATACGTATTGAGTTGCGCCGGTAAACATCTGGTATATCCAGTCTTTATCCCAATATGCAAACATTAATGCATGCCCAGAATTGTTGGTAGTTGCTACTGCCATATAAGGCTCATCACCGCTCAGGTTGAACGGCGTGGTAGTTTGCAAATCCACACTGTGCCAATTTGCTTCCTGGTAGTTGCCACTTGGTTTAAAAATTGTAGGTGTAGCTGTTTGGAATATATCAGTTCCGAATGCGTAGAAATCACCACTAAAATCATATGTAGGTGAGTTTTGTACAGCATAGGTATAATCCGAATAAAACACAGTAGGGTAATCCCTATAAGCATAATCAGCACCTGCATAAAGAGACGAAACTATCTTTCCCGCACCTGTTATTACAGGTTTAATTGCCTCGTAACCATTAGTGTTAAAACCCGTACCTGCTGTATGGTCAGACGCATCTAAGAGCGGGATCACGGTAAATGTGCCTGAAGGGTCGAAACATGCATAGGTATTTACTTTGTGCAGAGAAGCGCCGTCATTTTCAGTTACTGCTACTACGCAAACAGGGTCGTCTGTAGCATGCGTACTGTAATCATAATATTGCGGGCCGTTTATCCTCGGGTACTGAAACTCATCATTACCGGTGGTAGTGCTACTAATAGCTCCGTAAAGATTAACAACGGGTGTAGAAGGAGGGTCGTACACCCAATCTGCCAGCAATACCTGATCGCCTGTAAAACCTGCACTCTGATCATCCCTCAGATAGGTAACATACGCTTTATTTGGCTTCGGCGAAGTTGGGTCAGGGTTGGCAGAAGTGATGCCTGTAACATCTGGATATTTACCATTGTCAATATAAAAATCAAGATTGCTGTGCGGGGTAGGAGGCTTGTTTTGTGAAAACTCGCTTATTGCCCCGTCAATTCCCCAAACCTCATATTGCGCCGGGTTACTAGCATTTTGCTGATGCCATGTTACGACATAACCTATGGCTTCATGTCCAACTCCTGAATAAGGATAAACATCATTATATATCAAGTCGATATGAGGGTAGCCAGCAGTACCGTTTGCATTGCTGGATAACTGTTTAGGGTTATCAGTAATGTATCCGGTATATGGAGGTCCACCACCCGCTGGTATTGCAGTAAAAGTAGGTACATCTACAGCTACTGTTCCTGCACTTACGTCCAGGTGCAGGTCGTATGACTCCATCCATATCTCACCATTGCTTTCGTACACTGCCAATACAAAGTACTTAGGCGTACCGGGATTTCCGTAGGACACGTTGCTTACATCTGTATGTACGCCTATGGCCACATCTACATCGTTTACCGGGTTACCTGCATAGCTACTAGCAAAAAAAGGTAGTGCCTGGTAGTCTTGAGCTCCAGTATAGCTTGTTCCAACAGTAATTCCTGCATATGTGCCTGTGCAAGTTGTAGCTCCGCTGAAGCCGGTAACCCAAGCATATTGATCCTGTCCGTTACCCCAGATACATGCGGGAGTAGGGGCAGATGCATTACTGGCAAAATCAAACATATCCAGGTTAAGTGAGGTGAGTGTGGATGTGTTTTGGCAACCTGACGTACCTGTTACATTGATACCGCTTGCTGTTGAGTTTGAGCCTTGTACGTTTTGAGCGAGTGCAGGAAAGGAATTTAAAATGCAGATGCTACACATAAGTAATGCGCATGCAAAATATTTTGCTATTTGTTTCATTTTGTGATGATTGTTTTAAGAATAATAAAATTATTTGTCTGTAGGTAAATTGTACAGAATGCGCTAAGGAGGATGTGTGGAGCGCAGGTAGAGATACTTCTGGGGTGATACAGGATATCCATTTTTCATGTGTATGGTTCGGTTTGGCAAATCAAATGTATGCGCCTTTTTTGTAAAAAAATAGGGTGTTTTCACCCTATTTTAATTTAGCTGAAAGTTTATATATTTACTTATAAAACTATAGTCACTATGTATCTATCCCATTTGTATACCAAACCTCAATCTCCATTATGCCATGCGGGGAAATACTCATTACTCGCGCTTAGTTTAGTTGCTTTATTCTGCTCAGTAGGTGTGGGTACATATGCACAAAACATGCTGCTTGTGCCACAAAAGTCTGGTGCGGCCTTGATAGGTAATACTATTGTAACGGTTTCATGCTCCGGAAATTCTATTATTAACCCTGTACCGACTTGTGGAGGGATAGGTATTAATCCGATAGGTAGCGCTGGCGATTCTGAATATTTGTACCAGTATTCAATACCTACTAAGCATGTGCGTTTTATATTTAACGTTACAGATGCAGGAGAGGAAATTAGCTTCAAAGTGAATAATTCAACATATAGTTTGTCTCAAGGTAATTTGTCTCCATATCCAGGTACTTGTAATTGTCCTTATTATGCAACATTGGTCAATGGGAAAATATTTTATCCCAACGGAAGTGTATCACCTGATTGTGCACAAGTAGATATATACTATCCCGGTATCAATTCTGTAACTGTTCACCACAACAGGATGGGTGCGGGAGCACATTTCAGTTCTTATTTTGAAGAAGATACGACTACATTTATCAAACAACCTTTTACAGATACTGCGTTATGCCCGGGGCAAACCATTCCTTTAGTTTATAATACCAATTTCCGTTTTCAGAACAACAATACTTTTACCGCACAACTAAGTAACAGCAGCGGCAGTTTTGCCAGCCCTGTGAATATAGGCAGCCGTGCAGATACTACAGGTGATACGATATGGTGCACCATGCCTGTGAATACTACTCCCGCAAACGGCTACAGGATGCGTATTGTGAGCAGTAATCCTGCAGATACCTCGCTGGACAACCAGGTGGATATACGTGTTAAAGCTGCTCCCCAAGGTGTGAGCAACAGCAGCAATAGCCCTGTGTGTACAACAGATACCCTGATGCTGAACGGCAGCAGCACCAGCACGGGTGTAAGCTGGGCATGGATGGGGCCGAACAGCTTTACCTCTTCGGCAGAAGATACGGTAATAGCCAATACAGCTATGAGTGATGCTGGTAATTATATACTTACCGCTACGCTCAACAGTACCGGCTGTAGTCTGAGGGATACCACTACTGTAACGGTGCACCAGACACCTGCCAAGCCTACAGCGGGTAGCAACAGCCCGGTGTGTGAGAACAAGACCTTAACATTATCGACGAGTACCACAACCAATGGGGTAAGCTATGCATGGACGGGCCCAGGCTATAGTTCAACAACCCAAAACCCAACAGTGACCACGAACGCTGCGAGTACCCATGCGGGAAGTTATATCAGTACGGTAACCATCAATGGTTGCAGCAACCGTGACACGGTAACAGTGACCGTACTACCCAAACCAGCGAAGCCAACGGCGGCAGCGCCCAACAGTCCGCTATGCGCCCACCAGGACCTGCAACTGACGGCTACTACCATCAATGGCGCTAACTACACATGGTACGGTCCGGCAGGGTATTATGAATATACCCAAAACCCAACCCGCAACTACATGCAGCTGAACTATGCAGGAGCCTACTATGTATTCGCCAACCTGAATGGTTGTATATCAGATACCGACAGTGTGGTGGTAGTAGTCAATACCGACCCGAATGTGAATATTTACCCCACACCCGGCACTACCATTTGTGACGGGCAACAAGCAATTTTTACGGCCATACCTACCAATGGTGGCAGTGTGGGTTATGATTGGAGAGTCAACGGAGCCAGCAAGGGAGTGACAACAGCCAGCTATACCACCACAAGCTTAAAGAACGGTGATGAAGTGACCTGCCTGATGGTGAGCATAGGTACTTGTGCAACTACCTTTACCGATACAAGTAATGCGATAAAAATGGTGGTGCAGGACCTGAAAACACCGGGCGTAACTATAACAGCAGATGCGGGACCATCTTTATTCCCTAACGAGCCGATCAATTTTACAGCAGACCCGAAAGATGCGGGAACTAATCCGAAATACCAGTGGAAACGCAACGGCCAGGATGTAGGCGGTGCCACAGGCAAGACATGGGGCGCTAACGCGAACTTCCTCACCAATGGCGACAATATCTGTGTACTCATTACCAGCGACTATGCCTGTCCGAGCCCGGATACGGCACTGAGCAACTGCATCAAACTGGAGATAAGGCTGGGCGTAGAGGATATTGTCCGTGACAATAATATCCGTATTTATCCAAATCCGACGAGTGGTACTATTACGGTTACATCCTCTGCCATCATAGAGGAACTCACCCTGACCGACCTGTTAGGAAAACAGGTGCTGAACCAGGCAGGCGGTAGCAAAACAGTTCATGCCGACATGAGCGGCCTTGCCGCGGGTGTGTACATCATCAAAGTAAATGGTAGTGTAGCGGGGAGGGTTATTAAGAAGTAAAAGTTTAAAAGTCAAAACCTAAAACTGTCCCGGTTTGGGCGAGCTGTGAAGAATGAACTGCGTGGCAACAGCGAAGCTCTCATTGAGGCCTTGAAAAGACATAGTGACCGAAATAATCTAATCAACTCATCAATGTTCTTCATCTGATAAGATTGCTTCGTTGCTCATTCTTCGCGCCTCGCAAACACCTGGTATTTTTTATATAGTTCCGGTTTTTGCGAGGAGGTACGACGAAGCAATCTGATTGGTACGGTGACAACACCGTACCGAAGGGAGTAATAATCATATCCTGTTTGGGCTATTCAAGTATAAGTCTTCCGGTATATGTGACTGTACCATCTGTCACTTTATACAGGTAAAGGCCATCAGGATAGCTGCTCAGGTCAACTCTCCTGTTGTAGGGCATATATTCAAGTTGCTTCCCTACCATATCATAAACCTCTATTCGGTACGATTCCGGTTTGTTTATTGCAGGAAAATTGATCCATCCGTCATGCGAAGGAACAGGGTACACATTCAACGATTCATATCCTCCGATCTCTGCAACTGATGAGCCGTAATCATCATTTTCAAACTTGATATCGTCTATGATCCATCCCGCCAGGGTATCTGCCGTAGTATCGCTCATAAACCGGAACCGCAGAAGAGCGTTTTGTTGCACGCACGATGGGCCTCCACCTGTGGTTTTCACAGGCAAACCTACCCAAAACTGGAGTCTGCTGGTTATCCAACCATTACTGTTTCCCGTAAAGGCGGGTTCTCCCGTTGCCAGCGTGTCGTTAAAACCGTAGAAATTATAAGCAACAAGCCCTTGGGCTAAACCTGATGTAGTACCGGAATAACAATCGCCTATTACATTGATCCATGTTTTTCCACTGTCTCTCGACATCTCGACAATACCACCGTCTTTTCCGGAATCCGTTTCATATTTATGGGTAAAGGTCATAATGAGGTTGACCTGACCGTATTTAGCTGTGGTCACCACAAATGAACTGTTGGCATTTACCGGGTACGGATTTACACTATCTGTCATGATGCCCTCATTGGTAAATCCGTTTACTGCAAAAAAGCTCTTGTTGGTCTTGCCTATCTGCCAGAGAGAATCATTAGCTGTATTGCCGATATAAAAGTAGTTGGTATCCTTTATTTTGACGTCTGTACCGGTAAATGTCAACATTACCGAGTCTTTGGGCAATCCGTCATATACACCGAATTGGGCATTTGAGGTATATGTAAGCATGACAAATAATGCACTGCATACAAAATGATAGTAGATTTTCTTCATAGGGTAAAAATTTAACTACATAAATGTACTACTATTAATGAGCAACAACTGTCATAGTAATGTAATGCGTGCCCGGCATTAACCCTTTTTATCATATAACTGAAAAACAACTTTTCATCTGGTTTGTTTATAATAACAAAAATACGTATATTCGTATTGTTGGGAGTCGCACTCTTATGTTCTTTGATATGATGGAAAAGCATCAATATTGTCAGATGGTTAAGTCAACTGAAAAGCATCATTTACTTAACATTACTTAACAATCCAACTTTAAGAATTCCCCTCACGTCCTTGCAAAGTATGAAGCAATTGGCGGAAGGATATTTGCGAACACCTCAAAGGGGTATAAGCAAATCGGGGTAGTTGACTTGTTGCTTATTTATAGCAGTTGAATGGAAACAAAAGGAAACAAAATATAGATGCCGGGTTAGTCTATTTCTTCCTTGAACACAATGCCATGTTCAGCAAGCTCAGCCAATACAGGTTTGTATACAGTTGGCATATTGGGTATATGTACGCCAACAGGTGGTTTTATCTTGTTGCCCAGCACCAGGCGTGCCAGTATGGCCATAGGCAGCCCGACTGTTTTGGCCATGGCTGAATATTTACTGTTATCGCCTTTGGCGGTCATCGTGCTGACAAGTGTGGTCTTTTTGTTGCCTTTGTGCAGGTATTCCACTTCGTGCCGCATGATCACCAGGTCCTTGTCATTTGGTTTCATGGCCCACTTTTGCAGTAGCACATTCAATAATATGTCTGCAGAGCTGGTGGCAGGTTGCTCAATAGGTTTGTCTTCAAAAATGCCCAGCCACGCTACCATGTTCATGGTGCTTTCGCCGGGTTCAAGGTCCATTTTTGCAGCCACCTGTTCTTTCAGGGATCGGTTCTTGTCAAAACCATTCTTGTTACATACCCAGTCGGTATAGGTTTTGGCAGTTACTGTATCATTGGGGTCGGTCAGTCCCAGCTGAACCAGTACATTCCAGCCACGCATGTAGCCAGAGTACCGGTAAGTGGCACGCATAAAGGTCTTTACATCTGGCAGGTCATATTGCTGCATATAGCTCACCGAGTCCCGGTTGGGGTAATAGACTAAAGGAGATACACCGTCTATTTTGGCGCCGCGCTTCGGGTGTGCAAAAAGCTCTTCGTAGGTAATATCCACCACTTTTCCGTTAGAAAGATATTTGGCGCCATTACTACCTGCGAGCACAACGTTCCTGGGGTTCCAGCTGAACTTATAGTGCCACGGATTGGTATCAGACTCTGAGGACACCAGTCCGCCGGCAAAGGACTTGAAAGAAGTAATAGCTCCGGCTACTTTCTGTATACCGTGTATGATCTGGTTGGCGGTCATGTGGTCAATACCCGGGTCCAGTCCCATTTCGCACATGAACATGAGGCCGGCCTCTTTTACTTTGGCATCCAGCGCCTTCATGTCTTCAGAGATATAAGAAGAAGTGATCAGGTGCTTTTTAAGAGCCAGGCAGTCTTGGGCCAAAAGTATATGCAGGGAAGGAGGTAACAGTGATATAACAATATCTGCGCGTGATACGAGTTTCGCCCTTGCAGCGTCATCAGCTATATCCATCACTACCGCTTCAGAGTTAGGGTGGTGGTTGGTTTTATCGATAATGGCTTCCATGCTGCTGTCTGCTACCAGCACACGCCAGCTCAGCCGCTGCGAATTGGTCAGCAGATAGTCAATAAGAAAAACAGATGTTTTGCCGGCTCCTACTACAAGTATTGTCTGCATATATTTGCAATCAATGAGGGTTATTTTCTCAAATGTAAATATTGTTTTATCATTTCATAACTGATAGAATAGATATATTATTGTCACATTTAAGTATTTAAAAAATGGCTATGCAGATATGGAAACAGCCGACTGCAACGTTAAATGATCTCAACTGCTTGTCAGAAGGTACAATGGCAAAAGCATTGGGCATCCTGTTTACTGAAATAGGCGACGACTACCTCGTAGCGACTATGCCGGTAAATGATAATACCCGCCAGCCATATGGCTTACTGCATGGTGGTGCCTCTGCAGCCCTTGCAGAGACTGTTGGCAGCGTTGCGGCGTCGTTATGTATTGACAAGGCAAAACAGATATGTGTGGGGCTGGACATCAACTGCAATCATGTAAGGGGTAAAAAGGATGGGGTAGTTACTGCTACCGCAACGGCAGCGCATATAGGAGCAACTACCCATGTGTGGGAGATACGTATTACTGACGAAAGGGACAAACTGGTATGTATCAGCCGCCTGACGATGGCTATACTTAAAAAGCCTTAGCGCAGCTTGACGATCCTGTATACCGGGCTGCCGAGTACTCTTTTTTCATATACTATCCTGGCATTCGGAGTTTCGGCATTCGGGTATTTGTAAGGATAGGTTCGGAAAAAGTCCAGGTAATAATCAGCGTCATTCGGATCCCACGAAAGTACGAACCTGTCATGCATGTCGCTGTTCAGAAACTGGTAGTTGAACTGTAGGGTCCAACGGTCAATAAGTATCCTGATACCGTATCTTTTGTCATGTTTGGCCACCCATTCCAGCCCCAGCTTATGCCCGGTACCCCAATAGTCCAGCTCATAGTTGTGCATCAGGTAATCTTCTTCGTGCGAAACGAAATGGTTGAAATAGACATGCTCATAGGGGTGGTTTTTTATCATGAATCTACCGATCATAAAGAACTGTAAGGCGCAAAGGCTCAACAGAAGTAGCTTCAGCTTTTTCTTCATGAGCTCACTAAGCGCCAGTACCATGAGTATCACAAACCCGGGATAAATGAAGTACATATGCCGCCAGCTGTCGTATAATATTACCTTCAGACAAATGACCACAATGATGGGCAGAAGGAAGCAGATAAATCCCAACAGGATACTACGTCTTGGGGTATTTAACCAATAAGTATCCGGGTCATCAATAAGTCGGGCTACCAACAATGCCATGCCTATGATACCCAGTATAAGAAATAACTCAGGTGTAGTAATGAAAAACCAGGTAGGGATATAACTCCACGGCAAGTTCAGAGAGTTCAGGTGCATGCCACCTAGCAGCATTTCCCCGTCCCAGGGGAATTTTGCGCCGGTTTCGTAGGCATATTTAAGTCCTTCTATAGGGTTGGCCCAAAGCGCCGGCCAGCAGGCATATAAAGCAATGCATGTACCCGCACAAACCGTAAGACCTCCGGATATTACGGGTAATATGTTTTCTTTCCTACGCAGGGAATAAAACAGGTCCAGTAAGAAGAAAAAGGCTATGGGCAGAAGGATGATAATATTCATCAGCCGTACGGTGCCGCTGTACCCGCAAACCAGGCCCAAAAGGAAAAAAGGGAGCAGCTTTCTTTTGGCAAATGCCCATTGTGCCACGGTCATGGATATGAGGAATATAGCCATAGCTGGTATATCCTTGGGATTAAAGAAAGCGTGCCCGAACAGGACAGGGTGGAATAGATATGCCGCCATGCCAAAAACAGCCAGCCAACGACTGGCAAATACCCTGAATACCCAAGTATACATAGCAATACTGCTCAACACAAAAAACAGGTATGTGATGAGGTGCCTGGTGAGAAAAATGTCCCTGAAGGACTCAATTTTGAATAGTCGTTCTACAAATATGTAAACAAACTCGAACCCCGGGCCATGTTCCCTGAGCACAAACTCTGAGTAGTTTCCTTCGTATTTGCCTCTTGCATACCGGTAAGCGGCAAAACCAATATCTCTCTGACTGGGTTCATCAATAGACATCCCGAAATCCTGGTATATCTCAAACCCTGTGTATAAAGCAATGAATAAGATAACGATAGCAGGCCAGTGGGTTCGCAGTATTTTCAGCATTTTCTCTGAGATATTGATAATGGTAAAGGGTAAAATAACAATTATAATGCCATAGGAAAAAATCAGTTGCGCAAATATCTATTCGCCTATTTGCAATGAACATTTTCTACATAGCTCCGATGAGGCATTGTCTATAGTACTGATTTTCTCTACAGCATCAGTCATAAGGCACTTTTTGTCAGAGCAATGTTTTAACCCAAGGTTATGTCCAATTTCATGCAATATTATCTTTATAATTCTTTCTTCATATTGTCTCCCGTCCGGGTGTTTGATCCGTTTTGTTGAAATAACTGCACTGTTGCCGGGGCAGGTGGCCAAACCGAATATCCCCCATATTTTATATTTGTACTCAGGTTTTCTGATCTTACCTGACCGGTCTCTTTTTGAGGTATAGATATCGGCACTGGTAATGCCTACTATCAATGCATTAGAGTCTGATTTGAGTTCTTTGAGATACTTCAAAACACGTGGGGCATCATAACGTCTACCTTTTTCGTAATTAAGAAGATCATTCGGTAACAATAACTCAGGGTTAATAATCGACCTGAACCCATAAACCACCCTTATTTTACTACTTAATAGCTGTGGCTTTACTGATCTGTCATATTCAAATGGTTGTAATTCAATAAAATGTGTTTCACGAAAGTTTCTGGAAAAGCGCATCCCCGCATAAGGGTCATTACATGATGAAAGTAGAGATACAGAGGCACAGATACAGGTAAAAAACAAGAGAAATACAACCTCGTAGCTGATAGCGAAAGGTATTGTCGGTATGCAATTCCCAATCCGGGATGTTTTCTTTTCATACATATATGTAAAACTATTAGTTATTCATGTTAAAATGCACATATGTGTATAGTTTTTCGTCCATTAATAAGGCGTTTTTAGCTATATTTGCATATTGCACTTTAAGTTAAATTATGGACGAAAACAATCAGGACCTGACTGCTCAGGATGGCGCTGATGACGCAAACAAAATTATCCAGGTAAACATAGAGGAACAAATGAAAACTGCTTACATAGACTATTCTATGTCAGTTATCGTTGGACGTGCCTTGCCCGACGTAAGAGACGGGTTGAAACCTGTACATCGTCGTGTGTTATATGCTATGCACGAGTTGGGTGTAAATTATAATAAACCACATAAAAAATCTGCCCGTATCGTGGGTGAGGTACTGGGTAAGTACCACCCGCACGGCGATACTTCGGTGTATGACGCTATGGTGCGTATGGCGCAGCCATGGAGCATGCGCTATACTTTAGTGGACGGGCAAGGTAACTATGGTTCGCAGGATGGTGACGGACCGGCTGCCATGCGTTATACTGAGGCCAGGCTGCAACGTCTTGCAGAAAGCATGATGGAGGACCTGGATAAGGATACGGTAGACTTTACGCTTAACTTCGACGACTCGTTGCAGGAGCCAAGCGTAATGCCAACACGCATTCCGCAATTATTGTTGAACGGTTCTTCGGGTATTGCTGTTGGTATGGCTACTAATATGATGCCACACAACCTGTCTGAAGTGATAGATGGTTGTATCGCTTATATTGACAATAATGAAATTAGCATAGATGAGTTGATGACCCATATCAAAGCTCCTGATTTTCCGACAGGGGGTATCATTTATGGTATTGAAGGCATAAAACAAGGTATGCACACCGGCCGTGGAAGGGTAGTGCTGAGGGGAAAGGTAAATGTTGAGACAACCAAAACAGGTAAAGAACAGATAATAATATCAGAAGTTCCTTACCAGGTGAGCAGGGATGCGCTGGCCGAGAAGATAGGTAACCTGGTGAACAACAAAATAGTAGAGGGTATTACCCACGTTGCCAACGAATCTAATAAAGAAGGAACACGTATAGTTGTAGAGTTGCGCAGGGATGCTGTAGCACAGGTTGTTATCAACAACCTGTATAAATTCAGTGAACTACAGACATCCTATGGTATCAACAATGTAGCGCTGGTAAATGGCCGCCCAAGGACTTTGAATGTAAAGGACCTGGTGTCTGAGTTCATAAAATTCCGTCACGAGGTGGTGGTACGCCGTACACAGTACGAATTGCGTGAAGCTGAAAAACGTGCGCATATATTGGAAGGTTACCTGATAGCACTTGACAACCTGGATGCTGTTATTGCATTGATACGTAACTCTGCCAGTCCTGATATAGCTAAAACAGGATTGATGGAGCAGTTCGAGATGACGGAAATCCAGGCGAAAGCCGTTCTTGAATTAAGGCTGCAGCGTCTTACCGGCATGGAACGTGAAAAGATACGTGAAGAGCATGCTGAATTAATGAAACTGATCGCTCACCTGAAAGAGGTGCTGGCGAATGAAGGCATGCGTTTCCAGATCATTAAAGACGAGTTGCTGGAAGTGCAAAAGAAATTTGGTGATGAGCGTAAATCAGAAATTCAATACCTGGCCAATGAAATGAGTATTGAAGATCTGATAGAAGAGGAAGATGTAGTGATCACTGTTTCTCACCTGGGGTATATCAAGCGTACATCTGCTGCAGAATATCGTGCACAACGAAGAGGAGGCAGAGGCGCACGCGGTGGCAGCACCAGGGAAGAAGATTATATAGAGCACCTGTTCATTGCTTCTACGCATGATACCCTAATGTTCTTTACAGAAAAAGGACGTTGCTACTGGCTGAAGGTATACGAAATACCCGAAGTAGACCGTAATGCCAAAGGCCGTGCTATACAAAACCTGATACAGATACCACCTGATGATAAGATACGTACAGTAATTGACGTTCGTAAACTGGATGATAAGGAGTCTATCGAAGGTAAATATATCATGCTCTGCACAAAGAAAGGTATCATCAAAAAGACCAAACTGGAAGATTTCAGCCGCCCGCGTCAAAGTGGTGTTAACGCTATTACGATCCAGGAGGGAGATGAACTGCTGGACGTAGCGATAACCGACGGTGATAACTATATTATGATGGCAATTGCATCGGGCAGGGCTATCTGTTTTGAAGAAAGCAAAGTAAGGTCAACCGGCCGCGGGGCAATAGGTGTTTCCGGTATTGACCTGGATGATGAGAATGACCGTGTGGTAGGTATGATATGCCTGGCTAAAAATGATGACAGCAAACAAGTGTTGGTTGTTTCTGAGAAAGGCCTTGGTAAACGTACTCCATTTGCAGGCATTAACGAAGAGACCGGTGAATGGGAAACTACTTACAGGATCACCAACCGTGGTGGTAAGGGGGTAAAGACCATCAACATCACAGAAAAGACAGGAGGGCTGGTAGGTTTGCTGGCTGTAGATGAAAAAGATGACTTGATGATCACCTGCAAATCCGGACTAACCATCCGGATGAATGTAGAACACATTCGTGAAGCAGGACGTGCTACGCAAGGAGTTAAGCTCATAAATATTGACGAAGGTGATCAAATAGCAGCCATTGCCAGGATACAAGAGCAGGAAGAGGATGAAGATGGCGATGAGGCGGAAGCAGGAGCAGAGGAAACAACTGAAAGTCAGGACTAAGTAAACAATTGAAAGTTAAAAGGTATTATCCTTGGGGTTTAATACCTTCGTATATTCAAAGATTCGAATACGCATAAAATAATATAAATGAAAAATACATTATTGGTATTGGCTGCTGCTCTGAGTGTAACAGCAGGCTATGCCCAAAAGAAAAATATCCAGTCCGCAAGTAATAGCCTGAAGTACAAAGAATACAAAGAAGCTATGGAGTATATTGAAGAGGCTGTAAAGGATCCTTCTACTAAAGATGATCCTAAAGCATGGCTGGTGCGTGGTTCCATATATCTTTCTATGGACCAGGATCCGGGTTATACTGATAAAGGATACTACAAAGAAGCAATAACTTCTTATAAGAAAGTTGTTGAGCTGAAGCCTAATTACGAAACAGATGCTGTAAACAATGGTTTGATGTATGGCGCTTATAAATGTTATAATACTGCAGTTATGAGCTACAATGCTAAAAAATGGGATGATGCCTATAATGACGCAAAACAAACCGTTGAAATACATGACATGGATGGCGGTAAGCGTTTCAGTAACAAGGGATTTGATACTGTAGCTTCTGGTGCATTGGTCATTCAGGCATACAGCGCGTTTTATAGTGGACAAGTTGACAAGGCATTGCCTGTACTTGAAGCACTTAAAAGTAACCCGATAGAAGGTAACAATGCCAATACCTACCTGATCATTGCAGATGCATACAAAAAGAAAGGCGACCAGGCAAAAGAACTGGCAACATTGGAAGAAGCAAAGGCAAAATTTCCGAATAATACTAATATCAGGAATGAGGAACTGAATTACTACATCCGTACCAAACAGCAAGATAAGCTGATAGCCAAACTGCAGGAAGCCGTTACATCAGAACCGGAGAATGCTGTTTACCAATACAACCTGGCCAATGCTTATACAAATATGGCTTTTCCTAAAAAGAGTGACGGCTCATCGGATACACAGCCCGGAGATTATAAGGACCTGGTAATGAAAGCTGAAAAAGGTTTTGAAAAAGCTATTTCATTAGATCCCGATAATGTTGGTTACCATTATGATATGGGCGTATTATTCTTCAACCAGGCATCGCAGGTGACAGAGCAAATGAACCTGATCACCGGTACCACTCCTGAAGATGATAAGAAATACAATGATCTGAAAGCAATCAGGGATGGGTTGTTTGAAAAAGCATTCCCACACCTGGAGAAAGTGTATACAACTTACGAACCTAAGTTGAGCAGCCTGGACAATGATAACAAAAATATGTACATGTCTGCTATCTCTGCCATGCGTGAAATATATGCCCGCCAGAACAAACTGGATAAAGCGGCTGAATTGAAAAAGAAATTTGAAGAGGCCAACTAGTGGTCTCTTCTATCATATTTATAAATTAAAACAAACAATTTTGGCAGAGATCAAGAAGCTGGACCTCGTAAAATTTGCACCCCGTAACGGTGAAGGTTTTTACGATACCTGCAAAAAGAAAATAGATGCTTATTTTAAAGAGCATAACATAGACCCGCATGCCAATGCGGCAATGGTTACTAAGACAATACTTATCCTCCTGATGTACCTGGTACCGACGGCAGTAATGATATCGGGAATATTCAATGCCAATGCAATTGCGTTCTTAAGCATGTGGGTATTGATGGGTATTGGTATGGTTGGTGTTGGTTGCTCTATCATGCACGATTCTAACCATGGTTCTTATTCAAAGAACAAAACGCTGAATAAAATATTGGGTAAAGTAATTGTACTGGTGGGTGGTTATCATGTTACCTGGAAGATACAGCATAACATATTGCATCATACCTATACCAATATCGAAGGATTGGACCACGATATTGACGCGGGAATATTCCTGCGTTTTTCGCCCAATTCCAAGTGGTATGCTATGCACAAATTTCAGCACCTGTATGCGTGGTTCCTGTATGGTTTACTAACGCTACAATGGGCGACAATTAAAGACTTCCGCCAGGTGTATGAATATCACAAGCTGGACCTGTTGAAGAAGGAGAAGAAGACGTTAAAGTCTGCTTTGCTGGAAGTGGCTGTATACAAAATATTGTACTATGCGCTGATCGTGTTCGTGCCAATTTTTGTAATGGGTGCTCCATGGCACCTGGTGCTGATCGGTTTTGTATTGATGCACTTTGTTGCGGGCCTCTCTCTTTCCGCCATATTCCAACTGGCACACGTGATGGAAGAGTGTGATTTCCCAAACCCTGACGACCACAGGAAAATGCAGAATAACTGGGCTGTACACCAACTGCATACTACAGCTAACTTCTCAGCAAAAAGCAGGATCATGTCATGGTTCATAGGTGGACTGAACAGGCAAATAGAACATCACCTGTTCCCGCACATATGCCATATACACTATAAGAAGATAGCGCCAATAGTTAAGCAAACAGCACTGGAATATAACCTGCCGTATTATGAGCAGAAGACCTTTGTTACTGCTTTGATGGATCATACGCGTATGCTCCGTAAAATGGGTAAGAACAAAGCTGCTTAGTTCATGTTTTGAATAATATTTGAGCCACACCACCCGGTGTGGCTTTTTTATTCCAACAGCAGGAATAATACTACCTCCTTACAATACTATCAGTGTATATGACCCATTTCCATGTTTGTGGATATATTCTGACTGTATCATTGCCTTTTATCACGAGGTATTGCGTTGAGCCTTTTTCTTTTATTATCTGATCTCCTTTTACAGGATGCGCGCTACCCAAAGCAAAAGGGAATAAGTGATAACTGCTGTCATCAAACATAATAGGAATATCCTGTTTCATGTACTTTACAGCATAAACCAGTTGTATTGTACCAATTATCTCAGTGTCTAGTTGTTGCTGTTGGTAATGGACTGCGTTTTTGTAGTTGTCTCGCGAACAGGAAGACGTAATAAGTAGTAGTAAGAATGATAGGCATCGCATTGAACCAATATGGGGCCTTGTTGAATGATGATGTCTGATACTCGTTGTGGTTGCACAGTAGATATTCATAAAAAAATAACGACTGAAATTATCAGGCACGTACTGGAACAACTTTCCCTTTTAATTCTCTGAAACCAACCATGCGGTTCAGTTCCGGGTCCCAGACTTTCAGCCTGAAGCAGGCGATGATATCTTTGGGTCTTAGTGTAGTTGTTTTTGCTTGCTGTAGCTCGGGTATAGCCTTCATTGCTTCAGGTAGCCTGTAGAAAGGTATCCTTGAGTTAAGGTGGTGAATATGGTGGTAGCCTATATTGCCTGTGAACCATTCCATTATGGGGTTCATTACCATATAGCTGGAAGACTCAAGAGCAGCAATCTCATATTTCCAGTCTTCTTTGCAACTGAAAGCAGTGCCGGGAAAATTATGTTGTGCATAGAATAAATATGCCCCCATGGCACTGGCGATAAAGAAGGGAATGAACATGGTAAATATCCATGCCTGCCAGCCAAAGAAATGAACCACAATGTATATTAGTAAAGCATGGACTATGAGTGCAATAAGCGAATCTATATGTTTGCGCGGAGCACTGGTAAACGAATTGATACACATGCCAAAGATGAACATGGAGAAATATCCCATTATTATGGTGAGCGGGTGCCTGATAGCCAGGTATACGCGCTTTTCTCCGGGAGACATGGACAAAAACTTTTGTTTGGTAGCAATAGGGTATGACCCTATGCTGGCACTGAATAGCTTGGAGTTGTGTGCATGATGATAGTCATGTGAACGTTTCCAGATGCTGGCAGGTGCCAGAACAAAGATACCGTAAAGGGTCATGATTAGCTTTGCAGGTGCGGACCGGTGCAATATGGCATGGTGCTGAAAGTCGTGATAGATAATGAACAGACGGACCATCAACAGGCCGGAAAGGACACTGAATGCGATCTTACCAATAATATAAGGTATGAGTATTGTGCACGCAAATGAACCTATCAGCAACAATAGGGTTGATAATAATGAGAACCAGCTTTGTGCTTTGTTCTCCGACGCATATTCTTTAGTAGCTAAAATTAGCTGTTTACCTTCGAGCACGCTCAAATATACAACAGATTTATTCAGTATTAATTTCTTTTATGCTTCCAGCGCCTGTGCGACCATATCCAGAGTTCGGGGTTTTCTATGATGTCTTTTTCCAGTCTGCGGGTATGTATCTCTGTGATCTCGCCCTCCGCTGTGTCCTTAGGGTTTTCTACCAGCATCTCAACGAATATCTCATAGTGACCTCGTCTCAGTTTTCTAATGCCGCCATAAACAACGGGATAGTTGATCTTTTTTGCAATAACTTCTGTTCCCTTGAAAATAGGTGTGTCCTGGTTTAGAAAGGTCATCCAGTAAGCACCTTCAGGAGATGGGGTCTGGTCGGCAATGAATGCGGTTGCTGTGAGTTCACTCCTGTTACCCAGCATGCGCCTGAAAGTATCTTTCATGGGTATGAGTCCTGAGCCGAAACGACTGCGCATCCTATACATCAGGCCATCGAAGTGCTTATTGCTGAGTGGGTGATATATTACGTACAGGTGGTGTTTGCAGGTAAGGCTTACCGTATTGCCCGCCCATTCCCAGTTGCCAAGGTGTCCCAATACCAGTATCACGCTCTGGTTCTTTTCTGCCAGTTTGTTGAACAGTTCCAGGGATTCTTTGCTGATACCACAATGCTTCAGCATCGCTTTCGGGCTGATAGTCAGCGTTTTGAAAGTCTCCAGTGTCAGGTCGCACAGGTATTTATAATATTTTCTACCAAGCTGGTCTATCTCTTGTTCTGTTTTTCCCGGGAAGGAGTTACGCAGGTTGGTGTACACCACCTGCTTACGATACCCGAGAACATGAAACAGGATGAAATACAGGAAGTCGGACAGGATATACAGCACCCTGAAGGGTAGCAGCGAAATGAGGTAAAAAAACGGTAAAGCCAGGTAGTATGATATTGCCGACAATTGTATCTGTTTTATTAGAAGCAAAGATAAAACCTTATCATAAAATACTGTGTTAAGTGCCTTTATGCGCTTTGTTTATAATATTGCGTAACTTCATGCAAATAAAGAAACGAAGAATTTGACATTTGAAGATTTTGGTTTCGACCCCGATGTAGAGGACGGGTTGAATACAATGGGGTATAAAACTCCAACCCCGATACAAGAGAAAGCGATCCCGGTAATACTTGATAATAAAGACTTGATAGCCTGCGCCCAGACGGGTACAGGCAAAACGGCAGCTTACCTGCTGCCCTTACTGCACAAGATCATTACATCACCTGTATGCCAGCTGAATACGCTGATACTGGCACCTACACGTGAACTGGCTCAACAAATAGACCAACAGATAGATGGATTGGCCTACTATATGGATATAAGCTCTATACCCATATATGGTGGTGGTAGTGGTGAAATATTCACGCAGCAGCGCCGTGCATTGGATGCGGGAGTGGACATTGTGATAGCTACGCCCGGCAGGTTGATTTCGCACCTGGCTTCCGGGGCGGTGAAACTTGATGACTTGCAACACCTGGTATTAGACGAGGCTGACCGTATGCTGGATATGGGATTTTATGATGATATCGTAAAGATCATTGGCTATCTACCATCACACAGGCAGACCCTTTTGTTTTCAGCAACCATGCCACCCAAAATACGTGCACTGGCCAACAAGATATTGGTAAACCCTGTTGAGGTAAATATTGCTATATCAAAACCGGCAGAAGGTATTAATCAACAGGCCTACATGGTTTTTGATGATAATAAAGTAGAGTTACTTAAAGCATTACTTAAAGCTAACACCTACACCAGTATTATCATTTTTGCCTCTACTAAAGAGAATGTGAAGAAACTGGATCGTGAACTGGCTAAAGCCGGTATAACAGCTAAGGCTTTCCACTCTGACCTGGACCAGGCAGAACGTGAGGACCTGATGAATAAGTTCAAGAGCAGGCGCATACCTGTGCTGATAGGTACTGATGTACTGTCGCGTGGCATAGATGTAGAAGGAATTGATCTTGTAGTGAATTATGATGTGCCACCGGATCCTGAAGATTATGTGCACCGTATTGGCCGTACAGCCCGTGCCGCTTCAACAGGCACTGCTATTACCTTTATCAATGATAAAGACCAGGAGAAGTTTGCACGCATAGAGCGATTGATAGAGCGCGAACTGGAAAAACAGAATCCGCCTGAGGGTATTCCCGCCGGTCCTGAATACAACCCGCGCCGCAGAGGTGGAGGAGGGCAACACAAAGGAGGTAATCGTAGCGGTGGCAAAAGAAACTATAATAAGGGCAAGAGTTCGGGCAACAGGAAAAAGTGGAATAACGGACCGAAGAAAAGCTGATTATATTGAGTGTTTTGTATCGCAACACTCATCTATTTTAAGGGGTAATGTTAACCACCTTAAACTCAGGCCAGATATCTTTATCGTAGTAGTTTGTTTGCAGATAGTTTTCAAAACGGTCTTCAAATTCGGTATCCATGGCCACAGCCAGTAAGTCCGGGTAAGCATAATAACAATTGTTGGCCAGGCAATAATCGCCTACGGCTTGCGTCATATCTCCAAAATCTCTGCCATAGGCTATCTCTTCTACAGTTTCCTCATCTTCATCATCCGGTTCCAGCATAATGGAGTCTATCTCCATGACTTGATCTCTGTGTTTTTCAACAAAAGCATCCAGCTTATCTTTTGTATTAATGCCAAAATGCAACAGGTAGCTGCGCTCTATTTCATAATCAGTTTCAATAAAGTTATTTATTGCAGGGAAGTGTTTATCCAGTACTTCGTATATCTCATTGCATTGTAAAGTGGCAGCCATAGAATTGTTATTAGTGCAAATATATGCCTGCATTTTTTAGTTTTTTAATTTAACCAGAAGTTTAAGTTGCAGTTCGTTGGCACCGAATTTGTACCCATGTATAGAAAAACTTACCATGATCAGAAAACTTTTACTATTGCTGCCATTGCTTGTGATAAATATCGCCGGTCTTGTATCATGTGGTACGTGCATTGGAGTTAAAGCCCCGCATGAATGCATAACTTATACGGATATAGGTATCAGGGCATTAGACATCCGTGATTCCTCAGAATTGCAAACCGGAGATTCTATTGCTTACAGCAATTTTGCTATACAACTGTCTGTCAATGATGATGCACGCTATTGTCATTCAGAAAACTCAGCTTTGTTGGGAAATACGGCATATGCATGTTCAAAAAGTGCGATACCTATTATTCAGGATTCGATAGTGAGTATTGAGGTGATTAGTGACCATGATTTTGACGATGCTCATACAGCAGGTTCAGACCTAACAGCATATTTTGTTATTCCTGACAGGGTAGCATTGAATTCGCCCGGTAATTTTGATATGAATTATTTAGAATTATACCAGGCTCCTGCGTTTACATCCACGCATACGTTTACTATTATGTTACAACAGAAAAGCGGAAATGTATTAACAGCAACGTTAGTGCCTGTCAAAATAGGTAATTAATGTAGAATAACACATTGGTCTTCTTGTTGCATACCGCTAATACACTTTGCATTCAAGGGGCAAAAATCTGAATCAAATTCAGGTGACATGAATGCAGGTGTTGCGCTATAATGTATAAGGTTACATCATATCCCATAGTTTAGGCATTGGCGGATATTTAGGGATTTCTATATGTTTTCCCAATGCTTTGATGAGCGATTTTCGTTCAAACCAATAATAACCATATAGATTTATTTTTAGTATCCCACCTCTTGGTTTATGTACATATAGTTGGTAGTAAGATATTCTGCCATGGCTCTTATCATGCATGCGAATAGCAGTAATATCTTTCCATTCGACAATGTCTTTCTTTCCTAACCCATAAATACTCGACGATTCTAAATAATCCTCGGTAAGTCGGATCTTTTTAATGAATGGAATTGCCCATCCATAGATCGGTGTGAAAAGAAGTATAAGAATAAAGATTGCAAAACCTGTTCCAATTGGAAATAAGAAAAAGAAAATATAGATACATATAAGAATGTTAATTATCATTGACTTATATCCAAATACCTTACTATCCCCAACCATATTTCTTATGCAGGCTTGTTCTTATACTGTCCTTTACTTTTCCTGATGTTTACTGCTACTACTTTGTACTCAGGGCACATAGCTTCAGTGTCTGATACGCTGGAGGTAATATTGTTCAGCATTATTTCAGGGAAGTGGAAGGTGCTGCTTAGTACACCCGGTTTCACTTCGTCAGTAATACGTGCTTTGATGTCCACCTTGCCACGAGGAGATTCTACACAAACCATATCACCATCGTTGATGAGGTTTTTAGCAGCGTCTTCAGGGCTGATGAGTAATACATCTTCTGTCAGTATATCCACATTCGGTGTACGCCTTGTCATCGCTCCACAGTTGTAATGCTCCAGCTCACGGTTGGTAGTGATGATGTACGGATATTCCTTACCATGTTGTACTAGTTCGGATGTTTCCATCCATTCGCTGAAAACGAATTTACCCAGGCCACGTTTGAAGGTCTCCGTGTGTAGCATATCAGTACCCTTGCCATCTTTGGCAACCGGCCATTGCTTTCCATTGCTACCTAATTCATCCCATTTCACACCTTCAAAGAAAGGTACTATCTGAGATACTTCTTCAAGTACCCATTTAGGGTCATAAACTGCAGGTTGCTTGTAGCCCATACGGTTCATGATGTCCACCATGATCTGTCCATCAGATTTTGTACCTGGTATCGGGTCAACCACCGCATTCACTGCCTGTATCCTGCGCTCACCATTGGTAAATGTTCCACTCTTTTCCAGGAAAGAAGATGCAGGTAATACAACAGTAGCCAGCTTAGCTGTTTCCGTCATGAACAGTTCCTGTACCACAAGTAGCTCCAGGCTATTTAATGCTTTAACTACGTGATGCGTATTGGGGTCTGTTTGAGCTATGTCTTCACCTATCACCCACATAGCTTTCAGTTTGCCATCAATGGCTGCATCAAACATCTCAGGTATTTTGTAGCCTTCATAATCAGGCAACTTGGCATTGTAGAATTCTTCGTAACGCTTATGGAAGCCCGGGTCTGTAACGCTCATATAGCCGGCACCCTGGTAAGGTTGTGCCCCCATATCTGCAGCGCCCTGTACGTTATTCTGGCCACGCAGCGGGTTAACACCCACACCACGACGGCCGATGTTACCGGTGATCATAGCCAGGTCAGCTATCTGCATAACAGTAAATGTACCTTGAGAATGTTCCGTAACACCCAGGCCGTGGAAAGACATAGCCGCATGAGCCGATGCGTAAGCGATTGCTGCTTTGCGTGCCAGTTCTTTATCTACACCCGTGATGCGAGACAGTTCGTCCATATCCAGCTTCAGGATGTTGGCTTTGAACTCTTCGTAGCCCTCAGTACGTGCTTCGATAAATTCTTTAGCTTCCAGCCCCTCGCTGATGATATAATACAGCAGCATATTCAGCATAGCCACGTTTGTGCCGGGGCGCAGCTGTAAATGGTATGTCGCATACTTAGCCAGTTCTGTACGACGAGGGTCGATAACGATACTTGGCTTGCCGCTTATTTCAAATTGTTTCAGTTTAGCACCTGTTACAGGGTGGCCAGATGTAGGGTTAGCGCCTATCACCATGATACACTCTGTATATTTCAGGTCGATTATGGAGTTGGTAGCTGCACCTGTACCGAATGTGCGCTGCATGCCAATGGCAGTAGGCGAGTGGCAAACACGTGCGCAACAGTCGATATTATTAGTACCCATCACGGCACGGATGAATTTCTGTGCCAGGTAGTTTTCCTCGTTCGTACCACGGGCCGATGATATACCGGCTATGGCATCACCGCCATGTTTTGCTTTAATATCTGTCAGCTTATCAGCTATAAAGTCATATGCCTCGTCCCATGTAGCCTCTACAAACTCACCGTTCTTTTTAATGAGCGGTGTGTTCAGGCGGTCAGGATGGTTATAGAAAGCGAAAGCATAACGGCCTTTAAGGCAGGTATGGCCTCCGTTGGTTTCAGCATCAAACGGTGCCTGTATAGATTTTACCTTACCACCTTTTACTGATACTTCCAGGTTACAACCCACGCCACAGTAAGTACATACGGTACGTACCTTCTCATCTACTTCAACTGATTTCGATTCGTATATATCAGAAATGGCAGAAGTTGGACATGCCTGCGCACATGCGCCGCAGCTTACACAATCTGATTCGAAGAAGCTAACTTCCTGTCCTTTTACAATATGTGCATCAAAACCACGGCCGGCCATACTCAGTACAAATTGTCCCTGTACTTCATCACAAGCACGCACACAACGAGAACAGTTGATACATTTGGACATATCCGTACGCATATACGGGTGGCTCAGGTCTTTCTTACGGTCCAGGTGGTTCTTCCCTTCAGGGTAGCGCACATCGCGTATACCTACCTGTGCGGCAACGGTTTGCAGCTCACAGTTATTATTCACTTCACATGTCAGGCAGTCCAGCGGGTGGTCTGTCAGCACCAGTTCCACAATATTCTTACGCAGTTCGTTGATACGAGATGAGTGCGGATAGATATACATGTCCGGAGACACAGGTGTATGGCAGGAAGCCATCGCCTTGCTGCTTCCATTGGCTGTCAATGCCACATCTACACTACACACACGGCATGCTCCGAATGGTTTCAGGTTTGGCGCATCGCAGAGGGTAGGCACATAGTCCTCGCCGAAGTTCCTTTTGAGGAAGGCCAGTATCGTTTCTCCCGGTATCAGTTTGAAAGGTACGCCATCTACATAGGCTACCTTGTCTGCTACTTTATCTGTGCTCTGTATGCCACCTTGTGACGGCTTTACATAATATTGTTTACTCATAATTATCTGTTTTTATGAGAAGTATTGTGCTAATTCGTTATCAAAATATTTCAATGAGTTGCGTATAGGCAAAGGCAATCCGCCACCCAATGCGCAGAGCGAACCGATCTCCATAGTGGTTATCAAGTCCGTGAACAGTTTCCTGTCCATTTTATAATCTGAGGTCTGTGCTTTGTTCACCATCTCGTAACCGCGGGTAGAACCCAAACGGCAAGGGAAACATTTACCACAGCTTTCGTGTGCGGTAAACTGGAACAGGTGCTCAATGTATTTTATAATAGGGTAGTTGCGTGGTATACATACCACGGATGCGTGACCTAACAGGAACCCGTTCTGCGAGAAGGATTCAAAGTCAACGGAAAGGTCATTGATCTTATCTACCGGAACCAGTCCGCCAAGAGGACCACCAATGTGCATGGCTTTTATATCTTCTTTGAAACCACCACCCAGGTCGTTGATAACAACCGATAGAGGTGTACCCATGTCTACTTCGTAAATGCCGGGTTTGTTGAAGAAGCCGTCCAGTGATACCAGCTTGGTACCTGTTGACTTGCCTACACCTATCGCAGCAAATTTTGCTCCGCCGTTCTGTATCACCCAGGGGATGCAAGCCAATGTCTCTACATTGTTGACCACTGTAGGTTTGTTGAACAATCCTTCCTGTGTAGGATAAGGAGGGCGTACCCTTACTTCAGGGCGTTGTCCTTCGATTGAGGATAGCAGTGCTGTTTCCTCACCACATATGTAAGCCCCCTGTGCTTTTATTACTTTAAAGTCGTAGTTGAAACCCGTACCCAGTATGTCATCACCCAGCAGCTTTTTAGCTTTCAGGTCGTTGATGGCCTGTTGTGTAATTTCTATGGATTCAGGATACTCACCACGGATATACACAACACCTGTATTGGCACCGGCAATGTATCCGGCTATCATCATGCCCATCAATACAGCATGAGGCTGATGCTCCAGAAGGTACCTGTCGCTGTAAGCACCGGGGTCGCCTTCGTCCGCATTACATACGATGAATTTCATATCGCCCGCAGTGTTTTTGCAAGACTCCAGCTTGAATGATATGGGGAAGCCCGCACCACCACGACCACGCAGGCCTGATGTTTTCAACTCTGCCAGCAGTTCGTCTGCCGACATGCTTAATGCAGTATCCAGTATTTTATAGTATTCGTCTATGCCGGGGAATGGATTGGTAAGCACCGCCGTGCCATGCGAAGCCACATTATACTTGTCTATGGCTCCACGCTCACCTCTTTTCAGTGCTTCTATGTTGTTGATAGCATCGCCTGAGTAGTTCAGCCCGTTCACGTTAAAAGAGCTGTTCTCGTGGCAACGTCCGAGGCAGCACATTTCGCCTATCTCTTCGGGTTGGTAATGTTCCAGCAGTTTTTCTTTCAGTGCAGATTGCGTGCCGGCGGTCATGCATGAGCTGCCATTGCACACATATACTTTCTTGCCTTTGTTCTCAGGGCGTAGAAAGTCGTAAAAGGTAGCAGTACCATACACATTCGCATCTCCTATCAGGAATTCCTCTGCCAGCTTGTGTATATCGTCTGCAGCAACAGTGCCCGTTTCTCTTGCAGCTATGCCCAGTTCTTCAAAAAGGTTCTCCTGCAGCCCTTTCCTGCCTGATAATTCACCAAGGTTTTTTGACATAATTTAATCGGGTTTTAAATGCTGTTCCTCGCAGCACTTAAACTTAAAGTACTTTTCTGATGTTAGCTTTCAAATTTAATCAATAATCCCGTAAAATATGCTTATTTCATTGCGAATAGAAGTATATCAATTTGAGTTATAATACTGATATTTTTTATATATTAGACTTGCAATTAATCCCGGCCAATTGAGATCATATTTTATTATTGCAATAACCTTTTTCCTTGTGTGCTGTTCATGCGACAGATATACAATATGTAATTGTACTATCACCAACAGCAATACTATAACCGGTGAAACGACAGCAAAAGACACCACATTTCATGTGCCTTTTAAAAGCAGCCGGGTAGATGGGCAGGCTGAATGCGATAAATATGATGAAGTAAAAAGTTACATGTCTCAGGGTGATTCCCTTAACAGAAATATGGATTGTTCTTATTCTGCTTTGGGCGGTGGGTTTTTGTGACCAAGCTATTTCTTGAACTGCGCTGCTAACGGATTTTCGTAATTATCGCTCTGGTCTTCTATGGTATTATCCAGGCATTTGAAATCTTTTTCCAGCAGCAGGTACAATTCATTACCATCACCCAGGTCCATGTTCGCATCAAAGCCTACCTTCGGTGTCTCCACCCATTCTTTCGCCTTGGTGTCAGGCAGGTACATGGTTATTTTCCCATCTGCAAATTCAGCCCTCATATCACAATGATCGGTAACAGATAGGGCATATGTCAGCGTGACATCGCCGAAACCTGTACGCGCTTCCATATATCCTTTTTCGCCAAACTCGTCCACCTCGCTTTTGCTCAACCTTAACCTTACCGAATTGCCGTTTATTCTAAGTTTCATTATTATAATTATATTTAGATGACTTGTTGTTATTTATTTAAAATCACGTAGTTATACGTTCTGATCCGCAATAGATGTTGAACCTGTCCTCTTTGGCAAACCCAGCCAGTGTTATACCGAATTCGTCTGCTGTTTGTACTGCAAGACTGCTGGGTGCGCCTACCGAAACTATTACTTTAAGTCCTGCCATTGTGGCTTTTTGTACCAGCTCGAAACTGGCCCTCCCACTCAGCAAAAGTATATGTTGCTGCAAGGGAATAAGACCGGATCTGAGTGCTGCGCCCACCAGCTTATCCATAGCATTATGACGGCCTACATCTTCGCGCACCAGCATGACCCTGCCAGAGAGGTCAAATAAGGCAGCGCCATGTATACCTCCTGTTTCGCGAAACATGGACTGTTGTTCCCTGAGTATAGAAGGTAACGTGTAAATAAGTGATGCCGGTATGGTGAATGGGGGAGCTTTGTCATAAATGGCACATTCCGTCTTAATAGCATCAATAGATGCCTTGCCACATACTCCACAACTGGAAGTAGTATAGAAATTGCGTTCCGTACTATTCAGGTCGGGAGTGCAACCCGCTGCAAGCGTCACTTGTACCACGTTGTCGTTTAATTGTGTACAGGAGGCTATATCTTCAGCCTTGCTGATAATACCTTCTGTGTACAGGAACCCGATGGCTAACTCCTCGTCATTGCCGGGTGTACGCATGGTTACGGCAAGGTTCTTTTTAGTATGTAATGGCCCGTACACTAACCTTATCTCAAGTGGTTCTTCAGTGGCCAACAGGTCTTCTGTGTCGGTAATGATACCGGCTTTCACCCTTCGGATATCCTGCTTGGTCACTGCATTTTGAGACATAGCCCAAATTTAGGTATAAAAGTTAATCAGTTAAAGGAGGTAATGAGTTAATTGATCTGTGAGTGACGTACTGACGCGTCAGTGCGTCAACGCGTCAATACATAAAATTCATTTATGCTGAACATATAATTGCCTAACTTTTCAGCATGAAAGTCGCCCGGTTCATTCCTTTGTTGTTAATGTGTTGTGCAAACAATGTGCAGGCACAGAAAAACCAATGCGACTGCGAAGCCTTTCTGTCAACACGGTATACATGGGAGGAGCATGTGTACGAGCAGCCGGATAAGAAAACGGAGCTGTACCTGGTAGGCAACAATGCCATGGATGAGGATTTTATTCACTTTGCCATACAGGCGCAAAAGGGCAAAATGCTACAGGTAGCCCCGTATGGTATACGCAAATGGTATGACGTAGGCTGGATAGAGAATAGTCATATCAGCGTATACGGACGCAATTATGTTGAGCCTATATCCATCTATAAAAAAGACGATACTGCCTCTGCCTTAGTATTTACAGTTCCCGTAGGCTATGAGCCTGAGTATCACGTTACAGGCTGTAACGGCAAGTGGCTGCAGATAGAACTGTTATATGAAGACAAGCAAATAAAAGGCTGGCTGGCTCCGGATGACCAATGCGGTAGTGCTTATACTGATTGTAAGTAACTGAGGAATGACGCTACAGCACAATCTTTACAATCCTTTGACTGGGGTTGTTTAAAATGGCCATATCTTCATAATAAATGCACACTCTATGATGAAAATATTGATTGTTTCTGTGTTGTTGGTGGTAATATTTACGCGTATTGATGCTCAGCCAGCACGCATGTCTATGGATAAAGAAACAGGTGAAATAGATACTTTCATGATCCCATGGGGCATTTATGTCGTAACTGACACCGTTACTAACAACAGGTTTATCCTGGATTCATCACATGTGCTTATTACTGCTCTCTCGCAAGCGGGTGATACGTTATGGCAAACAGATCCATGGAAGGATCATATGAAAGGGAATGAGTTTGCGTATTATCGTATGGATCCTGGAGAACGTCCGATAATTATGCTAATGGGCATAGCTGAAACATTCTTGCAAACTCAATTTATTCCGGCAGATAAGTCTAAAGTGCCGGGCTTACATATTGTATTCAACAATTCTCAGTTTGGAGTTGTTTTTGGTGATAGCGGTTATTATCTTTTTCTTGGACAGGACTGATGATAACTTTACTTTGTTAGGCACAGTGCTTACACTAATTGTAAGTAATAGGCTGCAGTGCCAAATCGCTCATTTCGAGTTATTTCAGTTTTCCTTTTATCTTATAAGTATTGGTCTCATTACTCTGTGATACTGAGTTGTACTCCAGTTCGTACGTTTTTGTTGCCCAGTTAACAGTGCCCGAACCATTTACCTGGAAGGAAACGGGATTACTGAGTTGTGCAGAACCCTTGATTGTTGCTGCAGGAATATTAATAGTTGCATTGTCGCAATCTATTTCAAAAGCCATACCATCTTTGGGTCCGTTGCTTTCATAACTTACATAATCCTGTTCGCCCGGTTTACCGGGTTGTAATATTGTTTTTGTGAAGAACAGTTTTTTGCTGTTTTGATCAAAATAAATGCGTGTGTCATTTACGACAGTGCTGCCATTACGCGTTACTTCCGGGTATTCAAGTTGACGTAGTGCATTGTAGAAAATTTCATTGCAAGGCTTACTTTCATCTATAGTAAGGTTAAATGTATATTCCTTTGCGGTTCCGGTTTCGGGTGTTACTAATAACTTTATAGGATAGACACCTGTTTTTGCTACATAAGTATTAATGGTCATGATCGTATTGAAGGGCACTGTACCACCTGCAGGATCAAAGGTTACATAGGCATATTGGGGAAGTCCGGTTAATGAAAAGGTTATTTTTTTCTGAATGCCTGTCTGGTGCGATACGGCAAGTGCTATCTCGCTGCTGTCTGCATTGCCCATTTTAATATCCACTACGCCTGCTACAATGTAACTGTTTTCTTCTGTAACCTGTGCCGGAGTAGAGCTTGGTTTATTGCACGATGTAAGCAAACTGATACTGAGGGTTAATAAAAGAATGAAATTTCTCATATAGGATTAATTTTCGCCAAAGATATAAGATTTGAGGTTCCTCCTCAAATGTATCATTTGAAGCAGAAAACACCGCTGATATAATATTGTTTTGCATTAACCGTATAAGGCATTTTAAAACCTGTGCTACCATCAGGAAAGTCATAGCAATAATTCAGTGCTTCTGTTACTACAGAGAAGGTATCGGTAGTAGATTGTAAAGCACCTTTTATTGTATTGCTGGTAAAGGATATCTGGCCTTTATCGGGGTAGGCTACAAGAGAAGATATATTGTTTTCAGGATGGGCCATGTCGTGAACTGAAACATAACCGTTCAGTAAAAACAAGTCTGTAAGATACATTGCCATGGTCGCTGTGTTTTTGTTAAAGGTGGGTCCGTCTGAGACTTTTATCGGGCGTGGCTCCTTGCTAGCTTCGGGGTCGTAATCCATGTAATAGGTTTGTTTATCCGTAGCGTTTTTTGCCAGCTCATAAAAGATGTCAATTATTTCCCTGTTAGCGTATCTTAATTGTAGTGTTACAGGTTGTTTATATTGATGGCCATATTCATCTGTTGCTGTAATGATAACGCCTTGCAATGGCTTGTCAACAGGCAGGTGTGTGTAAAGTTTCAGTGTTGATGATAAAGGTGTAGTGCCACTGCTGGTCGTAAGTTCGGCCTTAAGCCGTGTGGGCATACCTGATACTGACAGCGTTATTTTTCGTGTACCCTCGTAGTTGGTCCTTACAATAAATGGAATATTGATACTGTCATATACTCCCATTAAAACACTGTCTGAAATATTGTCGAATAGCAGGGCAGAGTCAATTACCTGTACCGGTTCGTTTGTATTGTTTACAGGTATTGCCTTGTTCTTATTGCAGGCGCATATCAATACCGATAGGGCCAGTACAGCAACTGTGGTTTTCATTTACAATAAGTTTGGACTGCATATATAACGAAGCTTGTTCTGTCTTATTGTGCCATTACAGGTCTATAAGCATCCATGTCTTACAGGCAAAATGCCCTGTGTTGCCCATCGGAGCGTCCAAATACCTGAACCCGCTGCGTTCATACAGGCCTATGGCATCGGTCATTTCTTCAAATGTCTCAAGGTAGCATTGTTTAAAACCCATCTCCTTTGCTTTAGCCAGGCACACCGCCATCAGTTGTTTGCCTATGCCTTTACCTCTCGCCGTTTTGGTAAGGAACATTCTTTGCAGTTCACAAACTTCAGTACTGGTGTCATCCAGTGGCCCTATACCGGAACCTCCTATCACTTCTCCGTCCTCTTCGGCAACGAAGTAGGTTTTGGTGGGTACTGTAAAGTGCCCGCTCATATTGTCCAGGTAGGGATCCACAAATACAGTACCGTTCAGGTCTATATCAAATTCCTGCAGGCTGGTGCGTATTATGTGTGCCAGTGCCTTGTTGTGTTTGTCTTGTACGCTTGTAATGGTAATCAATGTATGTAAAATGTTATACCTGTGTATTATTGTTTCTGTTCTTCGATGGCCGAATTTACGATATTCAATAACTTTTGTATCATTTTAACATCGGCTTCGTGGCGTGAAATGTTTTGTAATTGTATTAATACGTTTTTGAATGCCTGCTGTATCATCCTGTCGTCTTTGCCATAGTCCCATATGGGCATGATACAACCATTGATATAGTCTTTGAATTCATACTCCCTTGTGGTAATGCGCACGGTTTCATCGCTGTCTTTATAGTGCATTACCGGTTCTTTGTGCAGGCAAAATGAGAGTAATTCGGCTAAAGCGTTCAGGCTGAGTATGGCAGTGCCGGGGTCGTTTATGCCGGGACTCAGTGCTTTAACTGCTATTTCTGACAATTGTGTACAGCCAAGGTAGGGGTGCAGTGGCATATTGTTCTTTTGAGCGAAAATATCTATCGCATCAGCTATGGGTTGCAGGTGTGTTGCATCAAGTTCCCCGGTGGCTTCTATTGCTGCAACTGCGGTACCTGCTACAAGATAAGTGCCGGAAGGGTGCATGATAGATATCCTGCAATTATGTTCTGTTGCATAATCGAGCAACCTCTTTTCTGCAAAACCCTGGTAATAACCTGACTTACGCGCATATAACGTTTGCCCTGTGAAAAGAGTATCATCATGTGTCGGTTCCCTTTCATTCACGTAATATTCTGCAAAAGCCTTTCGGGTATTGTCGGTAATACGTGCTATAATGGTTTCGTACTTTACTGATTGTGTAATGTAGTGCAGGAAGTAGATAAACAGGAATATATCTGTAATTGTGAGTATAATAAGCGAGTAGATGCTCAAAGAGGGTATAGGCACTTCGGTAATAGCATCTCTTATGGTGCTGAGTAGGAAAAATGCAAAAACGATAGTACCGATGTAAAAACCAAGGATCACCTGGTGAAACCGGTTGCCGATCATCATGTCCAGTATCCGGTTAGACATGTTGACTGCCGCCTGGTTGAGCAGTATCATCACCATAGAAAAACTAAAAACTGAAAGTGACAGGATACCGGCTGCAATAGTAGCCAGGATAGTTCTGGCCGTACCAGGGTCTTTCAGCGTTAGCCATGGTGTCAGGTCTTTTATACTATGCCCTATATCAGAATGGTCGAAAAAAAACAAACCTATTGCTCCTAAAAGAAAACAGAAGGCGATAATAGCCGGATAGAATGCTATACTGTTAATGATGGCCAGGTAATGCTGCCTGATCCATTTCAGAAATTTCCCTACCATAGTTTATAAACACTTAAAACCACGATTTGGTTTTGTATCAGTATTGTTTTACAAACTTTGCAGTTTTGCCGCCTATCCTGACAAAATACACACCATAGGGCAAATTAGTGGTATTCATGAGAATATCATTACCTTTTAAGGTAACCGGCAACGGGAAATATTGGCCGGATATATTGGTTACAATGACAGGCATTTTTGTGTCAATTCCGGTAATTGTCATTTGGTCCATAACGGGGTTCGGGTAGATACTCATGGCCTTTGAAGCAAAGATATCTTCTGAAAACAATGATGTCTTATCGTCAAATATTGCCATGTATACATGTCTGTTCCTGTTGCCAAAAACTGTTACATATTTGAAGGTTCTTTTTAGGCCATAGTAGCCTCCCGGCAAAGAGTAGGCAGGGCCCGGCGTTATTGAATCCCAAGGTGTTGGATATTCTTTGTAGAATGAGATGTAAGCATTGTTCCTGTTCAGGCCATTCACTTCGCATGTTCCGGGCCATGTTAATTCCACCTCCGCATCGTCAGGGTTGATGTCTGTTTGAACGGCCCATGAAACTGAAGTCGTAGGTTGGTTGCCGGAAAGGAAATAACCATACACACCATTATAGCGGACACCATCTATTGCACTGACTTTCGCATGGTCGGCGGTAGATGAGTGATTAGTTACATTTACAGGTGTATAATGGTCTTTGGTACCTACTGGAAAATGAAGCGTAGCGCCGGAGGGTATCCATCTCCACAGCTGGCCAATGAGCAGGTAGTCAGTAACTGTAAGAGTATCTTCCATTATAAGGTAGCTATGCTCCGAGCCACCGTAAGTTCCGCTGCCTAATGTTGTTGCGTATATCCTGCTGAAGCCAACGTCTAATAATCCTTGCTTCAGGTAAAGTACACCGCTTACACTCAGGTCTGCATCTATTTTGACCACTGATTTCGGAGCACCCATATTGAGCTCAAAGTCGTTCAACACTCCATTTATGTTCAAAGCATCCGAAAGGTTATGGTCACAATACACTCTTACGTTTGAGTTAGTATCTGCATATATCCTGCCATGGTTCGAAAAACCGGAAAGGTCATAGAAGTCCGCTGTGTTCTCAAAAACAAGGTCATGTCCTGCCAGTGTCAGAGATCCTTCCCTGAAGGTCAGAGTTCTGTATATGTGCAGGTCTTTCGAAAGTCGGACTTCAGTGGCTGTACTTATGTATATGTCGGCGGCTGCTGTGCCAAAATTCAGCTCTTCACCGGTTAGTCTCGCTTGTATGTTGTTGTATGATATGGTATGGGTATTGTTAAAGTCAATTGTATATTGATTGCCCGAAGGTTTAAGATTGCCGTCATAGATGTTGACAGTTGCAAAAGAATCGAGTGCTAATACTCCGTTAGATATTAAATAGTCATTTTCCAGCAGATACAGGTTGCTCTTAATGGTTACTTTGGTAGTAGCAAGGTTTTGTTTTATACCATGGCAGTAAAAAAAAGCAATGTTCATTTGCCCCGCGAAGTCTAACGAAAGGTTTTGTAGCGCTACAAAATTCCTGATCGCGATCAGCCCGGAACCTCCTATGTGCCCTTGTCCTATATACAGTGTGTCAGAATATATTGAAGGAAAATTATAGGTTACAGAATCAATCAATATACCGTCTATTACGATGGATGAACCAACAGTGTTAACAGTGATGTTGTTATCAATTTTTATGGTAATTCCGGCAGGTATAGTAATCGTGTCGGTTGAAGATAATACAAGCGGGGGGACTCCATTATCCCAGGAAGATGATGCTGAAAACAACCCTGATTGTATGGCGGTATAGGTAGCTGCAGATGATTTGTTAATCCAGCAAGTTATCGGTAATATCAAAAGAATAAGAAAAGCTTTTAACATAACCGAAATATCTTTTTTATCGCTTAATGAATTGATATGTCTTGTTCAAACTACTTCCAATCAACCTTATATAATAGGCTCCCGGTGTTAGTTTACTAATATTGACAGTTTCTTTCTCGCTAAGGTTGGTATTGACCATTACCTGCCCGGTAGTATTACAGATGATTGCGTTTATCAATTCTTCTGTCTTTAGATCGATATGTATCACGTTGCCGGCCGGGTTCGGATATATCGCGACTTCGTCGTCCGTATTAACATCATCTACGCCAAGGTCGATATTTATAACCACTGGTGCACTTACAACCGTCTTGGTACTGTTGCATGTAGGTCCGGTTGTTATACCCACCGAAATGGCATCGCCATGCGTAACATCAACCAGTGTTGTCACTTTAAAGGTCTTATTGGTGGCACCGTTTACATCATTACTATTTATTTTCCATTGGTATTGTATGTTCAGTCCGGTATCTACGGGGTTAGCTGTCAGGGTTACGTCTGCATTTGGCCCTACAATAAATCCCGGGTTTGCACTTATGGTTACTTTAGGCGCAGATGTTGGCAGTACATTTATGTCTACTGTATCGGGCTCGGAGTAACAGCCCATACTATCTACAGTCAGTATGAAACTATTGATACCTGTAAGCGTGTAGTTGGCTAATGAGATGTCTTTTGTACTGAAAGTCAATGATGCAGGACCATTCCAATGGTATTTTTGCCCTGTTAGTATTGCAGGGCCGGTTATCTTCAATGTGTCTCCCTTGCATATCTGGTTGATGCCTGAAGCTACCGGGGTAGCAGGCCTTGTATTAATGGTTTCCGGTGCTCTAACATATTTGCCGGTGTCCGATACACAACCAAAAGTGTCTGTCGCCAGCGAAAAGTAATTTCCTGCGTTGGCTTTAGATGCATTAGGGATAAAGGCAAAGGTGTCTGTTTCACTGAAACCTGCCGGTCCCCACCACATAAAAGTTTGTCCTACCCTTGATGGGTAGGGCTTTAAAGTGAGCTTCATCGTGTCGCCGATGCATATTATACCATTGGTCTGAATGCCCGGGATGTCAGGTTTGTAATGAACAGTAATAGCAACGGTATCGCTGTCAGATGTACAGCCTGTTTTAGTAGCCACTACTTTATAGGTTCCTGCATGAGATTTAGTACTTATAGGTATCGTGATATTCTGTCCCGTGTTGCTGTAGTTGCCGGGACCGCTCCATTGAAAATTCACACCTGCCGTACCTGTATTGGCACTTAGTGTAAATGAAGCGCCTTCGCATATCGTATCCGGAAATTGGACAATGGAAACGCTGATAGTGCACTGGGCGGAACTGTGCACACCTTGCAACATGATTATAGCTATCAGTAAGGCAGCAATGGTGTATCTCATATTTCGTATCGTTAAATAAAGTACTTAGATACAATATTAAGATAAACGATGTTGAAAACCATAAGCCAATACCGTTCGTACTTATTATTGAGAGTAGTTTTGAGTAACATAAACAAGCAAAAGGGCGGGGGATGTTTATCTCCTGCTTTTCTTGCTTGTTCCGTAAGCTGAACAATTTGACAATATCACCTGTTAACAGCCTTTAGAATGGTTTTATTATATTATCCCCATTCGATCACACATATTTTAAAGTATAGTTTATGGATTATTTAGAAGAGATCAAATTAATGGTGGTAAAGTATGCCCCAAGTCTTTTAGGCGCTGTTGTAACCCTCATCGTCGGTTTCTGGCTGGCTGGTTTTTTGGCAGCAAAAGTGCGAAAGATACTGCTGAAACGGGAAGTTGACGAGTCACTGGCGCCATTCATAACATCATTGATAAGTATTGCCATCAAGGTGTTGGTATTACTGAGTGCCGCTTCTATGTTCGGTATAGAAGTTACGTCATTTGTTGCTATACTAAGTGCCCTGGCTTTTGCTGTAGGTCTGGCCCTGCAAGGCAACCTGAGCCATATGGCAGCTGGTATTGTTATCCTACTGTTCAGGTATTATAAGGTAGGCGACTTCATCATTACCCAGGGATATTCCGGCACTGTTAAAGAGATACAGATATTCAATACCATATTGACCACATTGGACAACAGGGTAGTGATCGTTCCAAACGGCGGTATACTGTCCGGACCGATCGAGAACCTGTCAACCAATACTGAGCGAAAAGTACC
Organism: Chitinophagales bacterium; assembly: GCA_020636495.1. NCBI lineage: Bacteria > Pseudomonadati > Bacteroidota > Chitinophagia > Chitinophagales > Chitinophagales bacterium. The sequence continues at coordinate 2,073,645 of JACJXQ010000008.1, forward strand.
TATGACGTTCGGCATTGGTTATTCTGACGATATCGACAAGGCGAAAGAGGTCATTCAGCAGGTGGTAGATAGTTGCTCAGAAATAGATAAAACAAAACCTGTTGACATTTTTGTCAGCGAGCTGGCCGACAGTTCTGTGAATTTTGCCGTACGTCCCTGGTGCAAAACTGAGGATTACTGGACGGTTCACCGCTACCTCACAGAGCATATGAAAAAAGCATTTGATAAGGCCGGTATAGGCATACCTTTCCCGCAAATGGATGTCCACCTGCACAAAGCAGACGTATAAGCTGTTATTTGCATATTACAGCTGGCAACATGTTGGCTGTAATATGTTACTACATTTTAAGATTGTATATATTGTCATGTCTTTTAATTGATACAACGGCATGTGCTTTTTGCCTGTGTATATTTAATCTTAAATTATCCTTAATAATAAGGCCGTGGTTTAGTACCTTTGCACTACTTTTTTAACGATCTGCCTGAAATAAGCATGTTAAAAGAACAGTCGATCAAAGCCAAATGGCAACTTTTCTTACTGGGCCGTACTAAAGATTACAGCCTGCTGTTGAAACCCAACCTGAGTTTTATGGTGGTTTTTTCCAGCGTGATTGGCTACCTGCTGGCCCCGGGTATCGCTTTCGACCTTACGAACGTAGCTATGTTGTTTATTGGCGGTATCCTGGTTACAGGTGGCGCTAACACGATCAACCAGGTATTGGAGCGCGAAGGCGATAAAATGATGACCCGTACACAGAATCGTCCTATCCCACAAGGCCGCATCAGTGTTACCGAAGGGTGGATCATTGCCGTTATAGCCGGTGTAAGTGGTGCGTTGTTACTTGCCTACCATTTTAACCCGCTAACAGGCTTACTTAGTTTTATATCTTTACTATTATACGGTTTTGCCTATACGCCTATGAAAAGGATACATCCTGTAGCCGTCTTCATAGGTGCTATACCGGGTGCTTTACCACCATTGTTGGGGTGGGTAGCGGCTACCGGCAGCCTGGGACTGGGTGGCTGGGTATTGTTCATGATACAGTTCTTCTGGCAATTTCCACACTATTGGGCCATAGGCTGGGTGGGGTACGATGAATACCTGAAGGCAGGTATCAGTATGTTGCCATCACAGGAGCGTACTTCTAAATTTACCGCACTGCAGTCAATGTTCTACAGCATCGTGTTGATCCCTATTTCATTTGTACCGTCTATGATCGGTATCAGCGGTAAGATCGGCATGTTACTGATGCTTATTTGTGGCTTCATGTACTTTGCTGCCACGGTGCTGTTTTTTGTACATAATGATTATAAATCGGCCAAACGTGTCATGTTTGCCTCGTTTATTTACCTACCTGTAACCTTGTTGGCATTATATTTTGACAAAATATAACAAACAAACATTCATACAAATATGGAAAAGATCATGAACCAGCAGGGGGAAAGAAAAAAAATGCACCCGCACAAGTTTGCCCTGTATATGGCAATGGGTAGCATCGTGATGATGTTTGCAGGTCTCACTAGTGCATATATCGTACGCCACGCACAGGGTAATTGGGTGTATTACCAGCTACCATTTACTTTCTGGATTTCAACATTTGTTATCGTTGCCAGCAGCATTACTATTCATTTGGGTTTGAAAGCCTTTAAGCAACGGGCAATACCACGTTATAAGGTACTTATCACAACAACACTTGTTTTGGGCTTGTTATTTGCCGTATTGCAATGGGTTGGTTTTCAGCAGTTATATAGCAATAACATCAAAGTGAGTGGTAACCCCAGCGAGAGTTTTCTGTTTGTTATTGCAGGTCTGCATTTATTGCACATTTTAGGTGGAATAATTGCTTTATTAATTGTATTTTTCCGTGCCTTTAGAACAAGGGTAAAGGTCTACAACGCTACCGGACTGGAGATAGTAGCCATATACTGGCATTTTGTTGATGTATTGTGGATTTATTTATTTGTGTTCTTTCTGGCAAATCAATAAAATAGTTGCGAAATTCGCATCCAAATTGACCAAACAGTAATTATTATATAAATATCTATGGCAAACGCTTCAGCAACGACTGTCGAAACAAAAGCATGGGGTGGCGGACGCTCCCCGTTTAACGTTAGTTATGGTAAAATGATGATGTGGTTCTTCCTATTGTCAGATGCCTTTACTTTCGGTGCATTTCTTATTTCATACGGTACCAAACGTTTCTTCAGTGCGGTATGGCCCGATCCGAACCACGTATTCCACGCGTTTCCGTTCATGGGACACGCAAACCTTCCGTTGGTATTCGTGAGTTTGATGACGTTTATATTGATCGCAAGCTCCGTAACCATGGTGTTGGCAGTACACGCCGGTCACTATGGCGATAAGCAAGGCGTTATAAAATGGATGCTTTGGACGATTGTCGGTGGTATAGCATTCTTAAGCTGTCAGGCTTGGGAGTGGACACACCTTGGACATCTTACAGGTGGTCTATGGGGAACATTTACAGATCCTGATACACCAAGAAGCATGTACGAAGGTTTCTTTAACACCAATGCAGCTGAATATGCCGCAGCTACTCCTGAGCAACTGACGGAGGCTACACACAGCTTCTTCAACTTCTTCTTTACCATTACCGGTTTTCACGGTTTCCACGTTGCGAGTGGGGTTGCCTTCCTGACAGTAATCCTTATCAATACCGTTAATGGTACTTACCATAACAGAGGCCACTACGAAATGATCGAGAAAGTGGGGCTGTACTGGCACTTTGTAGACCTGGTTTGGGTATTCGTATTCACTTGCTTCTACTTATTATAATCTAAAACACTCACAACATTTAATACAAATAAACAATGTCAGAACATACTTATAGCGAAGGCGAAAAATTACATTATTACGAAGGCGACCAGTCTAAGCTTTATTCAGGTATAATGTCACACCACACAGACATTAATTCTCCTGAAAGTAAAAAGCAGATAAAAAGGATCACCAATGTGTTGATACTCCTTTCTATTGTTACTATTGTTGAGGTATCATTGGGTCTGTTATTTGCATACTCATGGCCTCGTCCTATATTGAACACAATATTTTTGGCACTTACATTGGTAAAAGCCGGTTTTATCGTTGCCATATTTATGCACCTGGGCGATGAGGTGAAGAATTTCATGATGCTGGTACTGGTTCCGCTGGTGCTCTTCATCTGGTTCATTATCGCATTCCTTGCAGATGGCGATTTCTGGTTGTTCATGAACGAAACATACAGGTAATATCCGGTCATTTAAAAAAGAGCAGGTAGGATTCGAGGATGACTAAAATGAAATGGAATAAAGGATTTATAGGTGGACTGGCGGTAGCATTTTTGCTACCGCTGTCTTTTTATATAATAGCCAAGGTAATGTCAAAAGACAAAATATTTCTGCCTGACTATTATATTGTAGATAGTATTGATACCGTACAGGAGGACGGAGCAACATATGTTGACACCAATTTTCATAAGGTGGCCGATATTACGCTTATCAACCAGTTTGGCAAACCGGTGTCTGTCAACAAAGACCTGTCTGATAAGATCGTAGTGGTCAATTTTTTCTTTACAACTTGTCCTACTGTTTGCCCGCAACTCACACAGCATATCAAAATGTTGCAAAAGGCATTTAAGAAAAATGATACTACTGTACAACTGGTGTCGATAACGGTGGATCCTGAAAGAGATAGTTTCCCGGCTATGCGTCAATACGCTGACAGGAACGGAGTAGATCATGACCATTGGTATTTCCTGACAGGTAGCAGGGATACGATCTATAACTACGCCTACAATGAACTGCATGTGGTAATGGGGGAGGGGCACCAGGGGGCAGACGATTTTATCCATTCTCAGAAGCTGATATTACTGGACAAAGACCGACATATCCGTGGGTATTATGACGGGTTGGATACGGCAGAATTAAGACGTTGCGCTGATGATATCATACTGCTCACGCTGGAAAAGAAACATAAAAGAAGGCATAAAATATAAAAACTGTTAGTAATGTTGACGCCTGTACTTAAAAAGAATGATAAACAAGCACGCCTGCTGATATATACAGTGTCGTTTGTTGTTTTTGCGGCTGTGGCTATATTATCTAAGGTAAAGCTTGAGGTAGACCTGGGCTTTGATGTGCACGTATTTGCTATGATCAATGCCATTATCAATTCGGCTGTATCTGTCTTGCTGGTATGGGCGCTGATTGCTGTGAAGAACAAAAACTATCAACAGCATAAAAGCATTATGCTTACAGCCATCACATTGTCTGTTGTTTTCCTTGTATCGTATATAGCACACCACCTTTTGGCCGGTGATACTGTTTATGGCGGTGAAGGTAATATCCGCTATTTCTACTACTTCATCCTTATTACGCACATATTCCTGGCAACTATCATTCTGCCTTTCATCCTGTTCACGGCTTACCGTTCGCTCACGGGCGAATATGCCAGCCATAAGAAACTGGCCCGGTACACCTGGCCGCTATGGCTCTATGTCAGTGTTACAGGGGTTATAGTTTACCTGATGATATCGCCTTATTATTCAGCATAAAATCCTTAAATTTGCTATATGAGCAAGAAGTTGTTGATAATACTGATGTTGACTTGTGTGGCACCGGCTGCATTTGCACAGGGATGCTCTATGTGTACCAAAACAGCATCTCAGTTGGACGATAAAAGCGCAAAAGGGCTTAATGGCGGCATACTGTACCTGGCTGCATTGCCTCTTGGCATCATGGGGACAATTGGTTTTGTGTGGTGGAAGAGTTACAGGGGCAAAGCATAACCCGTTCATATCATTATAAAATACACCTTCATGAAAAAATATTTCCACTCTGTTGCTGTTATGGCAACAGCATCATTGTTATTGTTAGCCGCATCTTGTAAAGAAGAAACCGTACATGGTGAGGGGGCTATAACTACTGAACAGAAATCTGTAAGTGATTTCGATAAAATAATTATCGATCTGCCCGGTAATGCTAATATATATGTAGGCGAAACTGCAGAGGTAGATGTGAAAACACACCACAACCTGCACGAGTATATTAAAACTGAGGTAACAGCAGGTACGCTGCGCGTATACAGGAAGAGCGGTATTTTGAATTTTGATTTCAGTAACATAGATATAAACATCCACCTGCCCAGGTTGGCTAAGCTGCAAATAAATGGCGCGGCTGACGCTAAAATACACGGAGATTTAAACGGAGATGATTTTGAACTCCATGTTCGTGGTGCGTCTGATGTTGAAATAGAAAAAATGCACATTGATAAACTTGATGTGGTATTATCCGGTGCTTCAGAACTGGATATTAATTCCGGAACAGTAAATAGTGCAAACTACAAAGTTACAGGTGCAGGAGAAGTAAACGCTGAAAAGCTGGTCACTGCAGAGGCAAAAGCCAGGGTTTCCGGTGCCGGCGATATGCGTTTGCATGTAACCAACAAGCTGGACGCGCGTATAAGCGGTGCAGGTGAGATAGGCTATACCGGTCATCCTGAACTTACTTCAAAAGTTACCGGTATTGGTTCTATTACTGACCGTAACTGATTTTTTCTCATAGTTATTTAGTAATTTGTACATAACAAAACTATCCGGTTATGTATAAACAGGTATTCGTCAGATTTTTTATTTTATGCATTTTCTTCTTGTGGCAACAGTCTGCTTTTGCACAGTCTGAACAGATAGAGGGGCTGTGGTATAACCAGGAAAAGACAGCCAAAATAAAGATATACAAAGCAAAGAATGACAAATATTACGGAAAGATAGACTGGCTGGAAACACCTGTAAAAGACGGAAAGGCAAGGGTAGATGAGAACAATCCGGACAAAAGCAAAAGGAATGATCCGTTATTGGGACTAATGGTACTGAAAGGTTTTGTGCAGGATGGAGACAACGGTTATGAGGACGGAACGATCTATGATCCAAAGAACGGTAAAACGTACTCCTGCAACATTACGTTCAAAGGAGATAAACTGGATGTCCGGGGTTATATCGGTTTTTCATGGATAGGACGCACGGCAGTATGGACAAAAGCAGAGTGATAATGGTTTCAAAGCTACAAGGCAATTTATGGATAAGCAGATCATCAACGGGTTCCCGTTTATAAAATATACAAAAGAAACTTACGGAGAGGAGGAAACGATACAGCGTGCTGCAGCTTTTATGCAATGGATGGAAAAACGCAGAACCGTACGTGATTTTTCAGACAAACACGTTCCTGAAAAGGTGATTGAGGATATTATCATGACTGCTTCTACTGCTCCTTCCGGTGCTCATAAACAACCATGGACCTTTTGTGCCATCAGCAATCCCGAACTAAAAAAACAGATCAGGGAAGCGGCTGAAGCAGAGGAATACGAGAGCTATAATAATAGAATGCCGCCTGAATGGCTGGAAGATCTTTTGCCATTGCAAACTGACTGGCATAAAGAATTTCTTGAAATAGCACCATGGTTGATTGTCGTATTTAAACGTATATACGAGCCCGGTGAGAATGGTAAGAAAAAGAATAATTACTATGTGCAGGAAAGTGTAGGCCTGGCAGCAGGTTTCCTGTTAACGGCAATTCATAATGCCGGATTGGTTGCACTTACACATACGCCAAGCCCTATGAATTTCCTGGCGAAGATCCTCAACAGGCCGGAACATGAAAAGCCTTTTCTGTTAATTCCTGTCGGGTATCCTGCAGATGAATGTCTTGTTCCTGACCTGGTTCGCAGATCATTAGATGATGTAGCGGTATTCTATCAATAAAAAAAAGCGGCTGATCGCTCAGCCGCCTGTTCGTATTGTTCTGTTATTTTTTATTATTCAAAAACTGCTGCACCCGGGTCGCTGCCATCAAGCGCCGGTTGCGGACGTTCTTCATATACAGTCGTCATATTCAGGTCGGCGCAAGGCACTGCCATATAAGAATAGTATAATACACCATTGCGGAAAACCCATACAAACCAGTTCATGTCTTTGTGGAGATTTTGCTGAACGGTAGCCGGGTTGCCATAGTCTTTTAATTTGTACATGTATACGTAGTAGGCCGGGATCTCTTTTTTGCCCTCGTAAGCCTGTAACAAGGCACGTACTACCTGGCTCTCGTCTTTGTACGCCTGCCAGCCGTTAATGGGGCCTTGCAGTAAGCCTGCAGTATATTTCTTGCTTATTTTCCTGAACAATGCCAGGTCGCAGAAATAAACTTCGATATCATCTTTCTTAAGCACTTTTTTGTCAATATTTACTGTGTAAGGGCAGCTGCCTTTAGACTCATCTGTTTTTATCGGATCCATATTCACATATGCCATAGCATTGGCAAACTCTCTCTCTCCGCTGGCCACCTTCGATTTTACATAGTCGTACAGATTCAGGTAAGCCTCTTTTATGATTGCGTCAACCACGTCACTTCCCCAACTCTCATCTATCGCCTTGTACACAGGTGCCGTTATTTCATACAGACTGTACCTGTGTGCATCATTAGCAGATAACCTGCTCAATCCCTTGATGTTGTTATACATGGTATTGATAGCCTTCACCTGGTTGTTATAACCATTCATATTGGCTATATCCATCAGCCCTTTGAACTTTTCCAGGTAAGCATAAAAATTTTCCCTGGACAAATAAGGCAGCAACGATTTTTTGTTAAAACTGTCAAAAGCCTGTAACCTGCTGTAAAAAAGTTTACCTGTGCTGGCATTGGTCAGTTGCTTTTCCTGTTGTGCTACACTAAAGCTGTTGTTCTTGTATTGATAGTCTACAGCTTCTTTGTTTTGTGCAATCGAAGCGGTTGAGGCAAGTAATAACGCTATGGATAATATCCTGGTTTTCATAAAGAAAATTTTACGGAATTGATATAAATGTTAACTGCATTAAAAATATAAAAAACAGGCACATTTTCACACTCCAATATTCATTTAATTAAAACAATAGACAGGAAATTCACTCGCAGTATGAAAAAAGCCCGTACAACGCTTTATGTACGGGCTTCTTAAATACTATGTGTCAACCTGTTATATGGTCATGATCTCTTTATCCTTGTCCTTACAGTGCTGGTCTACCAATGCAATGTGTTTATCTGTCAAAGCCTGCACTTCGGCTTCTGCATCTTTTGCAGCGTCTTCACTAAGGCCCTCTTTCTGCTCTTTCTTTATTTGTTCTATCGCATCTCTGCGTATGCTGCGAACGGCTATTTTTGCTTGTTCACCTTCGCCGTTCACCCTTTTTACCAGTTCTTTACGACGTTCTTCTGTTAGAGGTGGTAAAAACAAACGGATTATGTTTCCGTCATTTTGCGGATTCAATCCTATGTTCGATGCTATGATCGCACGTTCTATTACTGCCAGCATAGGCTTTTCCCACGGTTGTATGCTTAGTGTCCTTGCATCGGTCACTGTTACGTTAGCTACCTGGTTCAGCGGTGTGGGGCTGCCATAATAATCTACATTTATACCATCTAATATCTGTGTATTGGCTTTGCCTGCCCTTATACGGCTTAATTCTGTTTCTAAATGGCTGATGGCCTTTTTCATTTGATTGCCGGCATCATCAATGACCATGTCTGTTACCTCGCTCATAATTATTAATCTGCTTTACGTTGGCAAATATAAAAATGTTAAGGTATAAATGTTATACCAATTGTTTTCAATATATTTATTTCACAAATACAGGCTTACCATATGCTTATTTGGTTACCGGTACAGGGTGTGGTAACTTTGTAGAAAATACATACGTAATGGAAACAACGGTAAATGCACCGGTAAAATTTACAGAAGGTGCGATAGAGGAAATAAAAAGACTGATGAATGAACCTGATTTTATCCAGGGACAATACCTGCGGGTAGGTGTCAAAGGTGGTGGTTGTTCAGGTATGACCTATGTGTTGGGGTTCGACGAACAGGAAGCGGATGATACTTTGTACGAAATTGACGGTATTCCCGTTATTATGAAGAATGCACATGGATTATATCTGCAGGGCATGGAGATAGACTTCCAGAAGGGACTTAACGCCCGCGGATTTGCATTCAGTAACCCGAATGCCAGCAGCACGTGCGGTTGCGGTACGTCATTCGCTGTATAACAATATTTGAATATGGGGTTATTCCGGTTGGTAATTATGTTTGTTATGATATGCTATGCGCAAGTAGTTGCTGCACAGCAGATACCTGATACCAAAAAGCAAAAACAAAAGCTCAATCAGCTGGATAGTAAGGGTAGAAAAACAGGCATGTGGCTGAATAAGATCCAGGAAAACCGCGGCAACCCTGCTTATACCGAAATAGGTTCATACTACAATGGTTTGAAAACAGGGCCATGGTATAAAGTGAATATTGAAGGCGACCTCGTTGCCATAGAGAATTTTAAAAAAGACTATTACGATGGTGAGGTAAAATACTTTGTAAAGGGCCAGGTGACATGTATTGGCCTGTACAGGGGGCTTAATCCAGATGTAGAAGTAGATACCATCATGGTAGAAGATCCTGTTACAGGTATTCAACAACTGGTAGCTGTAAGGGCAGATAGGGGGGCTGTGAGACATGGTACATGGCGTTTTTATAACGAAACTACAGGGTCGATAGAAAAGGTAGAAGAATACCAGGTAGACAGCCTGATATATGAAGAATACTTCCCGCTGTCAAAAGCTGATAGCCTGTATTATGAACGCAGGAACCAAAACCTGCCCCATATGAATAAAAGAACGGACAAGTCAGCAAAGAAACCATTCAGCTATATCAACTATTAATGTAGCTGGTTATCAGAAATTAATTAACGGCCAACGATATATGAACGGCACCATCATCAGGGTGAACAACCTGGTAAAAAAATACGGAGATTTTACAGCAGTAGATAATTTAAGTTTTGCTGTGCACGAAGGTGAGATATTCGGGCTGTTAGGCCCTAATGGTGCAGGAAAGACAACTACACTGGAGATCATTGAGACTTTGAGAGAGAAAAACTCCGGCGAGGTGATACTGGATGGTATGGATATTGACAAACAGGCACGTGCCGTCAAAAAGATCATTGGTGTTCAGTTACAGGCAGCAGGTTTTTATCCCAACCTTACACTCGTAGAAATAATCAGGCTGTTCGGTGGTTTATATAACCAACATGTAGAACCCATGGAACTGCTCGACCTGGTGAACCTGCGCGATAAAGCCAAAAACAAATTCAAACAGTTGTCAGGAGGGCAAAAGCAGAGGTTCTCTATTGCTACTACGCTCATCAACGAACCTAAGATCATATTCCTGGATGAACCCACAACCGGACTGGACCCACAGGCCAGGCGCAATCTCTGGGACCTGATAAGAAAAGTGCGGGAACGCGGTGCAACAGTAGTGATCACCACGCACTACATGGATGAGGCAGAAGAACTCTGCGATCGGGTAGCCATTATGGATGCCGGAAAGATAATAGCGATTGATACACCCGACAAGTTGATAGACAAACTGGTAGCGAGTGGTTTCACACGTCCGAAACCTGTTAAAGAAGCTAACCTCGAAGATGTTTTCCTCAACCTGACCGGTAAAGAATTGAGAGACGAATAAGCTTAGAAAAAACTCTTCTTCTTCCTGCGCGTGCTGGTACTTACACCTAGTGAGCCCAACAAGCTTCTCACGATCATATTGCCTGCAGTACGCATCATGCTTTTTACTACGGCATTGTCAGCAATTGTTTCCAATGTCGATTTTTCCTCTTCCTGTCTGCGTGTTTTCACTTCAGGCTCTGCTTCTTTAGCCGCCTGTAGTTTTTCCGTTAGTATCTCGTAGGCACTTTTGCTATCAATAGTACGGTTATACCTGTCTGTCAATCTTGATCTTCTTACCAGTGCATTTATTTCTTCGGTCGTGAGGATATCCATTCTCGACTGCGGAGGGCAGAGCATAGTAGCTGCCAGCGGAGTAGGGATGCCCTTTTCATTCAGCAGGGTGACCAAGGCCTCACCGGTCCCCAGTTGTGTGATGATCTCGTCAGTATCGTAGTACTCACTCAAGGGGTAATTCTCCGCAGTTTGCTTGATAGCTTTACGGTCGTTGGCGGTAAAGGCACGTAGCGCATGCTGTATCTTAAGGCCTAATTGACTGAGTACTGCCGGGGCTATATCTACAGGGTTTTGTGTCACAAAGAATATACCTACTCCTTTTGAGCGTATCAACTTGATGATAGTCTCCAGTTGACTGATCAGCACACTGTTGGCATTATCAAATACCAGGTGCGCTTCGTCTATGAACATCACCAGTTTGGGTTGGTCCAGGTCACCTTCTTCAGGCATATTTGCATACAGTTCCGATAGCAGTTGCAGCATGAATGTAGAGAACATCTTAGGTTTGTCCTGGATGTCTGTCACACGCAGTATATTGATCATACCTCTTCCGTCATCTGCAATACGCATCAGGTCTTCTACTTCAAACGATGGCTCGCCGAATATATTATCAGCTCCCTGTTGCTGCAACTCTATTACCTTGCGCATGATAGTCCCGACAGACGAGGTAGAAATTGTGCCGTATTCATCTTTCAGCGCGTCTTTACCTTCGTTGGCAGCCCATTGCAGGGTCTTTTGCAGGTCTTTCAGGTCCAGCAGCGGCAACTGGTTATCGTCGCAGTATTTGAATAACATAGCCAGTATGCTTTCCTGTGTGCTGTTCAGATCCAGCACTTTGGCCAGTAATACAGGCCCGAATTCAGTAACAGTAGCCCTCAGCCTCACCCCGGGTTCATTACTCAGCGATAATAATTCAACAGGAAAAGCAGAAGGTTTGAACTCAATGCCCAGTTGCTTTGCACGTTCGTCAATTTTCGGGTGACCGGGGCTGGCAGCAGCAAGGCCGCTCAGGTCGCCTTTTATATCCATCAGCAATACGGGCACGCTGGCATTACTCAAGGCTTCAGCCAGTACCTGTAATGTTTTTGTCTTACCGGTACCGGTGGCTCCGGCTATCAGTCCATGTCGGTTCAATGTGCGGAGCGGTACTTTTACCTGCGCTTCTGCCACTACTTCTCCATTCAGTATGGCGCTTCCGAGTAAAAAAGATCCGCCTTTAAATGTATAACCGTTGATGATCTCTTCTGTAAATTGTTCCCTTTGCATATTGCTGCTTCTTGCTGAAAAGATAGTACAAATTGTTGGAAAGGTATATGAACAAATAAGCCTCAAAGCATAGCAGCTTTAAGGCTTATTTTTATTCTGCGGAGAGACAGGGATTCGAACCCTGGATACCCTTTGACAGGTATACACACTTTCCAGGCGTGCCTCTTCAACCACTCGAGCATCTCTCCGTAAGGGCTGCAAAGCTAACTAAAAATGTGATTAGTTGCCGAAGATTTTCGCTGCATTAGCCGTAGTGGCTTCTGCTACTACAGATATATTCACCTGTTTTATATCCGCCAGCCTTTCTGCTATCAGCGGTATATAGCTGCTTTCATTCCTTTTGCCCCTGTATGGGGTAGGAGCAAGGTAGGGGGCATCTGTTTCCAGTACTATATGGGCCAGGTCTACTTCTTTCAATACTTCAGGTAGCTTGCTGTTCTTAAAGGTAACCACGCCACCAATACCCATATAAAAGCCCAGTTCCGTTATCTGTTGTGCCTCCTGCAGGCTGCCGCCAAAACAGTGAAATATTCCTTTCAGCTTACCATTCTGTTTTTTGCGTACTATGTCTATGCAATCCTGCAACGATTCACGGCTATGGATAACTATAGGCAGGTCATATTGCAGCGCCCAGTCTATCTGTGTTGCAAAAGCTTCTATTTGCTGCTCTTTATAGGTCATGTCCCAATAGTAGTCCAGGCCTATTTCTCCTATGGCGTAAAACTTATGTTGCGTTAGTTGTTCTGCTGCTATTGCCAGCTCATCTTTATAGTTCTCTTTTATGTAGCATGGATGCACGCCCATCATAGGGAAACAGTTTTGCGGGTGTTGTTCCGCCAGTTGCATCATGCCTTTTATGGTGGTGCTATCGCAGTTAGGCATGTACATTTTGGTTACTCCGGTGTCTATAGCTGTTTGTATATTGTCGTCCGTCGTCAATTGCTCGTCGTACAGGTGTGTATGTGTATCTGTAAATATCATCTGTTGTTCGGTAATGCTTTTAAATTCCAGTTCATCTCCCGGCAATAGGCCAGCACTTTAGGTAGTGTATAGCTCATCCTTTCCCATGCTTTATCGCTGTCATGAAATACGACAATGCTGCCCGGCTGTATATTTTGCAGTACATTATCTAAGCACTGCTGCGGTGTTAGTTCCGTATCAAAATCCCCGCTCAGTACGTCCCACATATATATAGTATACGGATCGTTGCGCATCAATAATGAATTGATCTGCCCGCGGGTAATACGGCCATAGGGCGGCCTGAACATCCTGCTGTCAATATGTACTTCTGCCTGCCTGATGTTGCAAAGGTATTTGTCTTTCCTTGTGTGCCAGCCGTTCAGGTGGTTTTGCGTATGATTACCTATGCTGTGCCCCTGTTCCAGTAACTCACTATATATATCCTCATGCGCGGCTACATTCTTACCTATGCAGAAGAAGGTAGCCTTGGCGTTGTATTGTTTCAGTTGATCCAGTACGAAACGGGTAGCCGTAGGGTGTGGCCCGTCATCAAAGGTCAGGTAAATATCTGCATTACTGTTGCCCGGCGGCATGCGCCACACCAGCCGTTTGAACAACAGGTCTCTCAGTATCCAGGATGTTTTTACCCGGTAAGCCATATGCAAACCAACAAAAAATGTTCGACTTAATTGGTCAGATTTTTTCAACCGTTGCTGTTGCCAGCCAGCCGGTTCTGCCATCGGGCAGCCGCACTTCATACCAGCCCGCTTCTTCCTTGCTGATGTCTACTTTGGTACCTTCCGGTATCAGGCTAAGGGGTTGAGCGTATTTAGGTTCGCGCATCATTTGTGCTTCTTCCTGCATCACTATTGCCTGTGTAGCACTGATAGAACCCTGGGCAGATACTATACTCAGTATAATGAATAATACACTTAATGATACCGCAGCCCATGTAGCCTGTACCGGTACATCCAACGTAAGGTAACCTAGCTTTTTTGCTATCTGGTAGCCTATCAGCAGCAGGAAAAGGAATGCGGCGATGCCTGCGTAAATATTGGCCAGGTTATTCCCGGTCATGCTTTTCCACCATCGTATAAAGAATATTTCGGGCAGGGCCTGTATCCTGTTCTTGATACGGCTTTGTGTCAGGTACAGGTTGTCTGCGGCCTGCTTATGGCCGGGCTCTGCTTTCAGCGCCCGCTCATAATTCAATATCGCCTTGCTGATAAGGTTCAGGCGGTAATAGGTGTTCCCCAGGTTGTAATACACTTCTGCATTCCCCGGTTGCAGTTGGGCCAGTTGGTTATAGCAATAGGCCGCGCTGTCATAGTTCTTTTGTGTGTAATAATTATTCCCTTTCTGCCACCAGTCTTCATAATTACCATTGGCAAAAACACTGATATTCAGCAATATTGCTATACACGTCAGCGACAGTCTTATACTCATGCTTTGAACGATTCTTCCAGTTTACTGATCACGGCAACAGCTTCGTTATAGGTCTGGTTCATTTGTTGCGAACCTCCGGTGCCGGAATACAATGCGGTCTCGCATTCATTCATCACCTGTTCCGTTTGCTGCTGCAGTGCTCTGTCTATATTCCTGTTATGTAAAGCGTCCCATACATTTTCCTTCGATAAAGAGGATAACGGTATGTTCAGCTTGTCGCTTAAATATAACCAAATTGCTTTTGATATTTCTTCGTAAAAAGGCGTGCGCTCGTTTTTCTGCAACAGCTTTTGTGCGGCAGCCAGCCTTTTCAGTGCCACTTTATTGGCACGCCTGTTCCTGAGCAGGGTTGTGTCCTTAGCCAACTCATCTTCCCTTCGTTTCCATGCTATGATGCCTATAAAGGCGAACAGAGGCACTGCATATATTGACCAATAGCCAACAGAGAGCACGATCGGTTTGCTGTTCAGTTTCAGGTTGCCTATGGGCGATGTATGTATCGGGTGTATATCGGTCAATAAAGTATTGCTTGGCGCATCAGCCATGTAATTCTTGCCGGGTTTCACCTGTATCTTTACAGGTGCTGTATTACTCGTTACATATTTACCTGTTTCCGGATTGAAATAAGTAAAAGGTATCGACGGAATCGTATAATCTCCCGGTGTACGGGCAGATATAGCATAGGTGATGGTCTTGGAGCCACTGATGGTAGTAGTACGTCCTGTAATAGTATCTACTATGGCAGGATCATATCCGCTCAGCCCGTTGGGTAGTTGCAGCCTGGGAGCTTCTATCAGTTTTATATTTCCACTGCCGGTGATCACCAGTTTCAGGTTGGCTACGTCATCTGTGGTTATTTCTGTTTTATCTATACTGCTGTTTACGGTAAAGTCGCCCACGGCACCCGTATAACTTTCCGGTTTGCCTTCTTCCGGTACTGGTAATACTTCTATTTTTACCGGCTTGCTTTTCAGCGTTACACGCACATCTTTATACGCCATTCTGCTGAAGAACTGGTCTGCCATAGGGTCATCCATAAAAAAGCTGCTGAAGAACGGGTCGTCGAAGAACGGGTCGCGCTGCCTTGTTTTTTGTACTATACGGGCTACACCCTCTGCTTCAGCCGGGTCAAGCTCCAGCGTGCCTGATTGTTGCGGGAACAGTGCCGACTTTTTCAGCGTAAATACCTGGTACCTTTTACCGTCTACTACTTTTTCAACGGGTGTTATCTTTCCCTTGGGCATATCAAAGTCCTGGGTCCAGAAGCCATTTAAAGAGGGTAGTTTGGATATGCTTACATTCATAGGCAGGGCAGCATACAGCTTATACGATGCGGTTATTTGTTCGCCCACATGTACTTTACTCTTGTCAACCTCTACTTTTATAAACAGGTCTTTATCCAGGTTTACATTGGCTTCTTCAGGTGTGGCTTGTTGCTGTTGTTGTCTTTGTTGCATGGCCTGCATCTGGCGCTGGCGCTGCTGCATCAATGCTTCAAAAGGATCGTCATTGAAAGGGTCGTAAGCTCTTTGTTGCCGCTGTTGTGCAAGTGTTCCGTCCACCACTTCCAGTGGCAGGCTGTTCGACTCATAAGTGTCTCCATTACCATCAGTAGCTACTGCCGCGGGTATGGTCATTTTACCTTTCCTTTTGGGTTGCAGTACATAGGTAATAGTGATGCTTTCGCTACGGGTCATGTGCCCGTTCACATAGCTCATTTGTGTACCTGAACTCTGGTAGGGGCCACCCACTATGGCAAAATCCTTACTTATCTCTGGCTTGGGGCCCAGTGTTTTCAGGTTAGGCACGTCTTTTATCATATACTGCACCTGCACCTGGTCCTGTATGCCTATTTTGTTGGCACTGGCACTGGCCGAGAATACGGCATCCTGTGCTGGCACACTTTTGGCACATGCAGCCACCATCAGGCAGGCTACTATAACGCGAAATATGTTCCGTTTATGTATCATGATTTTTTACAAGTACAAAAATAAAATTTAACCGCCCCCGTGTATGTTGGCGTACGGTTAAAGCACTGTTAAAAAACTCACAAATCGCCTTTTATCGGGCGCATAACAAGTGTTTCTACATCTGCTTTTGCGGAGAGATGATAAGCGGCCCATAGCATCTCGGCTACGTCATTAGCTTCCATAAATCTTTCGGGGTCTATACCTGCTCCTTCCCACGAGCGGCTGTAGGTAGCACCGGGACATATAGAGGTCACCCTGATGCCATCCTCTTTCAGTTCTTCTCTCAGGTTCTCGGAAAAACCTAACAGGGCGTATTTGGTAATACCGTAACTACCACCGTTAGGGTAGGCCTTCAGGCTGGCAACACTGCATATATTAAAGATGTGGCTCTTAGCTCGTTTAGGCATAGATGGCTGAACTGCCCTTGTCAGGTAGTAGGCACTGTACATATTTACTTCCATGAGTGTTTCCAGGTGCCCGTCCGGTTCTTCCATCAGTTTGCCGGGAAAGAACAATCCTGCGTTATTTACTAATAGGTCAATGCTTTTGAATGCAGATAATACATGAGTCGCAAAGGCCAGTACCTCCTCTTTTTTACCCATATCAGCACGGTAGGTAATAATTTCCGCATCGGGATTAGCGGCTTTCCATTCCTGTGCCAGTTGTTGCAGGTCACTTTCCGTGCGTGCGCATACAGCCACGTCAAATCCCTGTGATAATAATTTTTCTGTAATAGCTTTCCCTATTCCCTGTGTAGCTCCTGTAATTATAGCCTTAGGCATAAATGTCTCTGTTTTGCGTCTATCAGCACACAATTTATTCCTTTTAGAGGCAATTGCCAATTGTAAAGTAGGAGCTTAATTTAAACTGGATTACTCTGTTCTGGCTTGTGTGGAGACACAAACAAGCTTGCTGCAATAAATGCCACTCCCATACCTTTAAAGAAGTCAATGACATCTATATGTATCGGTATAAAGTAATTAACGATCACCAGGGTATTCATTACCAGTAATCCTGCAATTAATAATTTTGTATTTATTGTCTTTTTCCTGCTCATAACACAAATTGTTTTTTTTATAAACTAACACGTGTACTAAAGTTAACGAATATTCTATATTTATCATTTTTTTATTTCATAAATACGTATTATTTATGTATATTTACAATTGTAAAGAAGCTCTTTGAAACTCTGTCACCAATGCGAATATTTTTATTATTTCCAGTTTTCCGGGGGAAACAAAAGGAAACAATTTTTTATCCAGCTAAGGTTATTATGAAATGACATTTTTGTAATATGTATATAAATTGAAACACATACCCCAATATCTGCTACATTTCGATACAAAACGATACAAAACGATACAAAAATGTACATTTTTGAAGGGTAGTAATAACATACAGGAGAATCTACTATATATAACACCTCTATGCCGGTATGTAATGATTGTTACACTGCCACCTGCTATTAGTAATTATCTTTGTACAAATTATCACAAATGGCTAACGATAATACACCGGGTCTTGTCTCCTCGATGGTTCATATGAAATGCCCCAAATGCAGAAAGGGTAATATGTTCACCAATAAAAGCATTTTCCCCCTCGGCAAAGTACTGGATATGCCTGATACTTGCCCTGTCTGCGGCCAGAAGTTCGAGCTGGAGGTTGGTTTCTACTATGGCACCGGTTATGTTAGTTATGCCCTGTCTGTAGCGTTATTTGCCATTGTACTGGTAGCTTACTGGCTCATATTCGGCCTTTCTTTTATGGATAACAGTGTATATTATTACCTGGCCACCAGTATAGCCATTGTCCTGCTGGCCCAGCCCTGGTTGATGCGTATATCACGTGTGTTATACCTTAATATGTTCGTGAAATACGGAGAGGGGAATAGTCTCAAATCTGAGGAGTAACGTACGCTGTTTACGCTGAATCAATTATCTTAGCGCTTATGCAAAAAATTCTGGTGGCCAATCGTGGCGAGATTGCCCTGCGTATCATGCGTACGGCAAGGGAAATGGGTATCAAAACCGTAGCTGTATTTTCCGAAGCGGATAGAAATATGCCTTTTGTCAGGTTTGCCGACGAGGCGGTATGTATCGGGCCGGCTTTATCAGCACAATCTTATCTCAGGGCAGAGAAGATAATAGAAGTAGCCAAACAAACCGGGGCTGATGGCATTCACCCGGGTTACGGTTTCCTAAGTGAGAACGCCGCTTTTTCAAAAGCCGTTTCTGATGCGGGATTGATATTCATAGGCCCATCTGCTTACTCTATCGATATGATGGGTAGCAAGATATCTGCCAAGCAGGCCGCCAAGAAGTTCAATGTACCTATGGTACCGGGTACTGAGAACGCTATACAAAGTGTAGACGAAGCGAAGAAAATAGCCAAAGAAGCAGGATATCCCGTGCTGATAAAAGCTTCTGCCGGTGGTGGTGGTAAGGGTATGCGTGTAGTGAACAGTGAAGATGAACTAGGAAGCCAGATGCAAATGGCTAAAAGTGAGGCATTAAGTTCCTTCGGCGATGATGCGGTATTCATCGAGAAATATGTTGCTGCGCCAAGGCATATAGAGATACAACTCATGGGCGATCAGCATGGTAACTATGTCTACCTGTTCGAGCGTGAGTGTTCCATACAGCGCCGCCACCAGAAACTGGTAGAAGAGGCGCCATCCAGTTGCCTGACACCTGATATACGTAAGGCTATGGGCGAAAGCGCAGTTGCCGTTGCACGTTCTTGTAAATACCACGGTGCCGGTACGGTAGAGTTCCTGGTAGACGAGAACCTGAACTTCTACTTCCTGGAAATGAACACACGCCTGCAGGTAGAACACTGCGTGACGGAAATGATTACCGGGGTTGACCTAGTGCGCGAACAGATAAACGTGGCAAGGGGAGAAAAGCTTTCCTTCTCCCAGGACGACCTGGAGATCAACGGCCACTCAATAGAATTAAGGGTTTGCGCTGAAGATCCTGCCAACAACTTTCTGCCCGATACAGGTAAACTGGTGACTTATATGCCGCCAAAAGGGCCCGGCGTAAGGGTAGACGATGGATACGAGCAAGGTATGGATATTCCTATCTACTACGACCCCATGATAGCCAAGCTGGTAGTGCATGCTGCTACACGTGATGAGGCTATCGACAGGCTCTGCCGTGCAATAGACGAGTATCATGTGAGTGGCATACAAACTACGCTTGGTTTCGGTAAATGGGCTGTACAAACAGAACCTTTCCGTACAGGCAACTTCGATACCGGGTTCATCGAAAAGTACTTTAAACCTGAGTATTTGGAAGACAGGGACGAGGACACGGAAAAAGTGGCTGCACTGCTTTCTGCTTATGTCTGGAACAAGGAGAAAAAGCCTGTTACTCAGCTGAATACTGCAGTGAATGGAGTTTCTGCCAATTGGAAGACACGCCGCAGGTAACTGGTTTTTTGTGACAGTTTTTTAACAAATCATGCCTCACTTCTGCAGCTTATCTGCCGTCTGTTATAATAGAGCAACCTGTTTCAGGTGTAGATGGTATAACAGATAAAATGTGCAGGTATGAAACAGAAGATGACATGGTGGTTAGTGGTTATTGTGGCGTTATGTACACTACAGGGAGAAGCTTATGCTCAAAGGCATAAGACAAGTTGCCCGCCCAAACGTTCTTTCTGGAGATCTCATAAACAACACGACAAGCTGGTCAAGTTTCCTCAATTGACAAGGAAAGGAAAGAGACAACAGGAAAAGGAAGACAGGGTGTATGTAGCTGAACAAAGATCAGAGCAGCAAAAGGAACAAAAAAAACGTGATAACATGTATTTGCCATCACGTTCAGTTAAGTTCAGGGAATTGAAAACGGCGGACAAAGACATCGCGTCTACAAAATGTCCGCGTAGGTAATTACTTATCAATAGCTGATAAAAGCTCCTCGCTGTCAGGTTTCACCTTAGATGAAAAGACGCCTACCAGGTTTCCTTCTTCATCTATCAGGTATTTCTGGAAGTTCCACTTTACATCGCTGTCTTCATAGTTGTTGTATTCCTTCTTCGTCAGCCAGTGATATATAGGTGCCATTTCTTTACCTTTCACAGATATTTTGGCTGCCATCGGGAAGGTTACTCCGTAGTTCTTTTTACAGAAAGCAGCTATCTCTTCATTGTTACCTGGCTCCTGGCGCATAAAGTTGTTAGCCGGAAAGCCCACTATGACTAGTTTGTCTTTCTTTTGCTCATACAGTGTTTCAAGCCCTTCATATTGAGGTGTGAAGCCACACTTAGAGGCCGTGTTAACTATGAGTATCTTTTTACCTTTGAAATCAGCAAAATCAATAGTGCCACCGTCCAATGCCTCAACTTTGAATTCATATATGCTTTTGTGCATCTTGTCTTTGGGAGTAGCCGGTGCACCCCAAAAAAGGAAATTGAATAATAATAACATGCTGTAGCTCATATACCGTAATTATATAATAATGTTCTTTAAATCAAAAACTTATGTAAAGGTACCTACATTTAACGAAATAGGTTTTATTACAACAGTTATATCTTATTTTTGTTCACGATGAAGGCGTTTCCATTACGTATTTTTTCTGTAGTATTTTTATTGGTGTTGGTTGCAGGTTGTGCCAACATAGTTCCTCCTACAGGGGGTAAAAAAGATACCACACCTCCCAAACTGGTTTCATTAAGTCCGGCAGACTCGTTATTGAACACCCGGGTTACGCAGATAACAATGCGTTTTGATGAGTTCATTGCGTTGGACAATGCCACAAAAGAGATACAGATATCACCCGTAATGCCATTCCCTCTTACAACCGTGCTTTCCGGTAAAAAGTTGACGGTGAGCATACCTGACTCGTTGCTGAAGGATAGCACCACCTACCGTATCAGTTTTGGAAAATCGATTAAAGACCTGAACGAAGGAAATGTATTTAAGAATATGAATTACATATTCAGTACCGGTGGCTTTTTTGACTCGCTGATGATAGCAGGTACTGCATATGAGGCTGTAACAGGGAAGCCTGCAGGATCCGACATAAATATCGTGCTGTATGATGCCAGGAGGCCGGATAGCGCTATCGTAAGGGAGAAACCTGAATATGTAGTAAAGGTAAAAGACAAAGGCCATTTTATATTGCCTGGATTGCCGGGCAAGTCGTTCCGTATATATGCATTGAAGGATGATAACGATAACCTTATTTATGATGGTACGAATGAAAGGATAGCATTTATAGATTCGATTATATTTCCTGCCGATACTATTGGTAAACTTATAGAGTTGAGACTCTTTAAAGAAATTGCGCCATTAGATACGGCAAAAGATGCTGATAGCGTGAAAACCAATATGCGTGAAAGGTCGGGTAAAAGAAGGGGTATGATCGTAGATAGTAAAGATTTTCGTTACAGTGTTGGTGTAGACACTTCTAACAAAGATAAACGTACCCACGACCTGAACAAACCTGTGAAGATATCATTCGGTAATACAGTAGATACTTATGATATAGAAAGGATTTCGCTGTCATTAGACAGTTCAGATACTTTAATACCGTTTACCATCACCCGCGACACACTGCCCAATATATTGTTCATGGATGCAGACTGGAAGGAAAATACTTTGTATACCATTAAGCTACTTAAAGACTTTGCAGAAGATACATCAGGACAGATGGCAACGCCATCAAAACATATGTTTCGCACAAAAGGAGAAGAAGATTATGGAATACTTATCACAAATGTCCCGTCTGTATATTTAGGCAAAAAATACAGGCTTGTTGTAACGACAGAAAAAGACACCTTATATAACAAGCCTGTAACTGACACTATTGTACAGATAAATCGGCTCTTGCCTGAAAAATACAGTCTTTCCATTATCGTAGACGAAAATGAGAACGGTATCTGGGATACGGGTAACCTTTTTGAAAAGATACAGCCTGAACTCGTTATACCACATACGGATGTTATAGATATGAAAGCAGGATGGGAGATTGTAGTGGATTTCGTAATGCCGGTTACTGAAGGGCAATCTGCTAAAACTAAAATAGGCGCACCACCCGTAAGGGGGGATAGGCCCGGAGCTAAATAAAATTATCTTTACTGATTAATATATCTTGATATGAAACGCATATTGATCCCTTTATTGTTGCTGGTGTCTTCGGGACTGTCAGCACAAAATGTAATGACACCGGAATTGTTATGGAGCCTGAAACGTGTAGGCGTACAAGACATCAGCCGCGATGGCAGAACTGTTTATTATAGCGCACGACAATACGACTGGAAGACGGAGAAGTCAACCGCTGTGAAATACGGACTGAATGCAGCAAACGGCAATCGCGAAGAACTTGTTCTGGATAATAAAAGTGTCATACAACGAGACAGGAACGGCTGGTATGCTGTTGAAGGTAATGTGTTGTACCTGAGTAAAGACAAAGGGAAGACCTGGAAGGGTATTTACGAAGGAGTAGAAGGACTGGATAATATTAAAGTGTCACCAGACGGTACACACATAGCTTATAGCAAAGACGTACTTGTAAAGAAAATGATGGGAACGGATATTTATCCCGACCTGCCTAAAACTACCGTACAGATATATACCGATCTGAACTACCGCCATTGGGACACATGGGAAGATGGCAAATTCTCACATGTATTTATTACATCAATAAAAGATGGAAGTACAAAAGACCTGTTAGAAGGTATGCCCTACGATTGCCCGCAAAAACCTTTCGGTGGAGCCGAGGATATAGTGTGGACGCCCGACAGCAAAGGTTTGCTGTACGTTACTAAAAAGAAGTTTGGTAAGGAATATGCCCAAAGTACCAATACGGACATTTACCATTATGTATTGGCTACAGGTAATACCATCAACTTATCAGCAGGCATGATGGGATTTGATACCAACCCATCTTTCAGCCCTGACGGGCAGAGGTTGGCCTGGACCAGCATGCGCCGCGATGGTTATGAAGCTGACAAGAATGACATAATAGTGATGGACTGGGGCGGTGACAGCTATAAAAGGAATATGACCGCTGCATGGGATGAAACGGTAAGTGGCTTTGCCTGGGACAACAGCAGCACACATATCTACTTAAATGCGCCGTCTAAGGGTACGGTACAGTTATTTGATATTGCTATTCCTCATAACCTGATGTCGAAAATGCTGCCGGTAGTAAGGCAGGTGACCAAAGGTACTTTTGATATGGGTACTCCTTCAGGACAACTTGCAGGTGGAGAACTGGTTGTAGACCGTAAGGATATGAATCACGCTTCTGAGATATATGCTGTAAATCCTAAAGATGGCAGTATGCGTGCATTAACGCATGAAAATGATGATCTGTATAGCAAGATAGGCATGAGCAAAACAGAGTTGCGCATGATAACTACAGGTAGTGGCGAGCAAATGGGTGTTTGGGTGATCTACCCGCCAGATTTCAACCCTATGAAGAAGTATCCTACACTGCTGTATTGCCAGGGCGGACCTCAGTCTGCACTCTCTCAATTCTACAGCTTCCGTTGGAACTTCCAGTTGATGGCTGCAAACGGATATATCATTGTTGCGCCTAACCGTCATGGTATGCCGGGCTGGGGTACCCAATGGAATGAATCTATCAGTAAAGACTGGGGTGGTAAACCCATGCAGGATTACCTGGCTGCTATTGACGACATAGCTAAAGAACCTTATGTAGATAATGATAGACTGGGTTGTATTGGTGCCAGCTATGGAGGATACAGTGTGTTTATGCTTGCGGGCATCCATAACAACAGGTTTAAGACTTTTATTGCGCACGATGGCTTGTTCGACATGAAAAGCTGGTACGGAACAACTGAAGAACTATGGTTTGCCAACTTCGACTTAGGTGGTGCGCCATGGGATAAACCAACACCTGCCGCGTATGAAAAATATGACCCGAGCAAACTGGTAGCTAAATGGAATACGCCTATCATGATCATACAAGGTGGTATTGATTTCAGGGTAGGTATTGAGCAAGGGTTGGAAGCCTTCCAGGCCGCACAGTTAAGGGGCATAAAAAGCAAGCTGCTATACTTCCCGAATGAGAACCATTGGGTGTTGCACGCACAGAACGGACTGGCATGGCACAGGGAGTTCTTCAAATGGCTGGACGAAACTTTAAAGTAAATATTCCCGAATGTGGCAACTAAAAATTGCCACATTTTTTATCTTGCCTCAAACAAAATACTATGGCTAAGAAAATAATGTATGGATTGCTGGCTGTATTGGTGGTCATCCAATTCATTCGCCCCCAAAAGAATGTGTCTGAAATACCCTCGCAAAACGACATCAGGGTACAGCACCCATTACCGGGCAACGTAGAAAGTATTCTGAAACGAGCCTGTTTTGATTGCCACAGTAACAATACCGAATATCCATGGTACACCAATATACAGCCTGTAGGCTGGTGGCTGCAGAACCATATCAATGAAGGTAAGGAGGAGTTGAACTTCTCTGAATTTGCTACATACAGTGCTAAAAAAGCAGACCATAAACTACATGAGGTAGTAGAAATGGTGGAAGAGAAAGAAATGCCGTTGAGCAGTTATACGCTGATACACAAAGATGCCATACTTACGGCACAGGAAACTGAAACATTGATCAACTGGGCGAACCAACTTCGCCAGGAAATCTATCCGAGATAATTATGAGAATTATATCCTACAACGTAAACGGAATAAGAGCAGCCATAAAAAAGGGATTTATGGACTGGTTAGCCACAGACCCTGCAGACGTGATATGCCTGCAGGAAACGAAAGCAGTAAAAGAGAATATTGACCACCAGGAACTGGAAGAGTTGGGCTACCAAAACTACTGGTTCTCTGCCGAAAAGAAAGGATACAGCGGTGTAGCTATTTTTACGAAAAAGAAACCTACTGAGGTTTTTTATGGTAACGGTATAGAACAGAGCGATTTTGAAGGAAGGGTGATACGGGCCGATTTTGGGGACATTTCACTCATAAACGCCTACTTTCCAAGTGGTACAAGTGGTGACGAACGCCAGACCTATAAATACCAATGGCTGGATGAATTTTACGACTACCTTAATGAGCTGAGAAAAACTCGCCCCAACCTTATTATTTGTGGTGATTATAATATCTGTCATAAAGAGATAGACATCCATAACCCGGTGGGCAATAAGAAGAGTAGCGGTTTCCTGCCCGAAGAGCGTGCATGGATGGATAAGTTCTTCGATAATGGTTATGTAGACACCTTCCGTCATTTCAACAAAGAACCGCATCACTACACGTGGTGGAGCCAACGTTTTCCGTCCGTAAGATTAGAGAACAAAGGTTGGCGTATCGACTACATCAGCGTAACAGACCCGCTGGCCAAAAAACTTAAGGCAGCAGACATATACCCGGATGTAAAACATTCTGATCACTGCCCGATATATCTTGAGTTGAAGAAGTAAATTCAACAAACATTGATAAGGCTAAAGTTCTCTCGTGCCAAAAGTATCACCCTGGCTGATGTCGCCTGTGTCATAGCCTTTTTTGAACCAGCGTACTCTCTGGGCAGATGTACCGTGCGTAAAAGCATCAGGAACTACGGTACCGTTACCAAACCGTTTCTGCAACCTGTCATCACCTATTGCATTGGCTGCATTCAGTGCTTCGTCTATATCTCCCTCATCCAGTATATTCTGCATCCTGTCTGTATAATGAGCCCACATACCGGCAAAGAAATCAGCCTGAAGTTCCTGCATTACAGATAGTTTATTAGCTTCCACCTCACTACGTGATTCTTTTAATGCCCTTACTTTTTCAGAGATGCCTAAAAGTGTCTGTACATGGTGTCCAACTTCGTGAGCCACTACATATGCCATAGCAAAATCACCGGGTGCGCCGAAACGTCCATGCAGTTCGTCGTAGAAAGACAGGTCGATATATACTTTCTGGTCAAGCGGGCAATAAAAAGGTCCGCTTGCTGCACCTGCCTGTCCGCAACCTGACTCAACAGAACTATGAAATAGCACCAGTGTGGGTTCTTTATATTCATAACCCATATCAGCAAACTCTCTGTGCCAGAAATCCTCAGTTTCTGCTAATACTACCGACACGAACTGTGCAGCCTCATTTTCTGCTGCATCAGGAGTGTATTGTTCTGTTGATGAGCTTTGCAGATCGCCAGCTTGTTGCAATACAACCGTTGGGTCTCCTCCCAAAAAGTAAACGATAGCTGCGATGACTAGTACACCAACGCCTCCTCCTATCATTTTTCCACTACTACCGCCGCTACGGCGGTCTTCTACATTACTGCTTTCTCTGCGTCCCTGCCAGCGCATCTTTATACTTTTTTAAGTGAGATTAAAACTATAAAAACTTGTACCCTACAAACAAGATAGTATTTTTATACTATGGTTAAGAAAATATTATTACCGCTGATATTGGGCTTTTGTACTACTACAGCATTTGCCCAGGATGATAATGAAATGAAGGAACAGGAATATTCAGCTCCGAAACCGTTGGTGATAGAAGGGTATGGTGAGGTGTATTATGGTTACGACTTTAACCAACCAACCAGCAACAATCGCCCCGATTTTGTGTATTCGCACAACAGGCACAATGAGGTGAATGTAAACCTCGCTATGCTCCGTGCAAAATACGAGAAAGACAGGGTACGTGCCAACATCGGTATCATGGCAGGTACATATGCCAATGCCAATATGGCCTCAGAACCGGGTGTGCTTAAGAATATCTATGAAGCTAATGGAGGTGTTCGCCTGCACAAGTTTCGCGAACTGTGGCTGGACGCGGGTGTGTTTGAATCGCATATAGGCCCCGAAGGTGCTATCAGTATGGATTGTCCTACACTCACCCGTAGCCTGATAGCAGAGAACTCGCCTTATTATGAAGCAGGCGTAAGACTGAGTTACAGGAGTATTAACCAGAAATGGTATTTCGCACTGATGCACCTGAACGGATGGCAACGCATTCAGCGTGTGAACGGGAATTCAACACCGGCAGGAGGGATGCAGATAACCTATACGCCTACCAACAAGCTGACATTCAACATGAGCACTTTTGTAGGTAACGATCAGCCCTTTGGTGTGGTGAAGATGCGGTACTTTACAGACTTTTACGCCATCATGCAGTTAAGTAAAAGATGGCAGGTTACTGCAGTTGCAGACCTTGGCCTGCAGCAAACAGCTGATGGTAGCAGTACCTATGACGACTGGACAGGTTTTGCACTGATAACAAAATACAAAGTCAACAGGCGCTCAGCCTGGGTAGCACGCGGCGAATACTTTCGCGATCCATATTACGTAGTAGCTCCTAATGATGCTGGCAGCGTAGGTGCAGGTTTCTTTCTTTGGGGGTATAGCCTGGCCTACGACAGATGGGTAACTAAAAATGTTTTGTGGCGTGTAGAAGGAAAAGGCTACGCAGGCAAAAACCCGATGTTCCGCAGAGGTGGGGCATGGTTCAATGATGACTATGTTTTGACCACATCTCTGGCCTTCAGGTTCAATAACAGGAAGAACCATTAGGTAGAAAAAATATTACTGCTCTACACCGTAAAATATTATTGCCAAAACAAATGGCATGCATATTAGTAAAGCAATGATGAGAGGCCTCCATATTTTTCTTTTACGGAAAAGCGTGTTGTTGCCTATATAGCGGTTCCAGAAATAAGTAGTTAATATCATTGCTCCCAGGCCATTAACCATTAGTGTAAATCCTGTATTTCTGGGTATTTGCATCAGAAAAGCGAGGGAAGCAACAGTGTACAATATTCCGAAAATAATAACTTGTATATAGCCTTTCTGATTGGCTTTTATGTTTTGAGCCATCATAACAGATCCGAATATAGGCATGAAAACGACAGAAAATACCCAAATAGCTTGTTTAGAATAAAGTAGGGGCGCATTTTCATCATCTGTATACAGGTGATCTTGTCTGTTATTTTCAAGTATTGGGCTGTCCTTCTCAAACATTGGTTCATCTGCAAGATCTGTTTTATTAGCTATGTGTTCATTAATAGCGTTAATTTTATCTTCACTAATGTTAATATTACGACTCTTCAATTCACTTAATGCAGATTGTAGATAATCTGTTCTGTACTTAGCGTAATTATCAATATATAACTGCAGGTCTTCATCAGTCAGACCTTGTATGTATTTATCAGTTTCGGTGTTACTCATGTGATCATTTATTCAGCAATATAATGTTTTCAAATAAATTATACTATTTTAATTGAGCTAAATTACGTATATTTGTATAATAATTGTCTTTAATTGTCAATTAAGTTCTT
Organism: Chitinophagales bacterium; assembly: GCA_020636495.1. Classification (NCBI taxonomy): domain Bacteria; kingdom Pseudomonadati; phylum Bacteroidota; class Chitinophagia; order Chitinophagales; species Chitinophagales bacterium. The sequence goes on from JACJXQ010000008.1 coordinate 2,102,343, forward strand.
TTATTTATTGCCATGCGAACCGATTAAAATGAAATTAGTCATTTAGTAAAAAATACTTGTGATTTTACAACAAAACACAACAACTAAGCGAACTTGTAATAACTATTCAAACTATAACAAACCTTAACAATTCATGCTGACCGACCAGATATATTGTTACTTTCTAAATTTGTAATAATAGCCGGTAAGTGGTTCGGGTTATGCACTATCTTTGCATCCATGCACGTGATCAGGAAGATACTTAAGGTACTGGCTGTAATACTGGGTATATTCCTGGTAGCATGTATTGCGTTTTGCATATATGTTTATAATATTTCCGACTATCCACCACCGCGGGTAGCTGACAGTATAGACTATGTATATGGGAAAGAACACATAGAGGGTAGCTTGTTCAAGGTAGACGACAACTGGATACGCCGGAATGACCATGGATTGTATGAAATGTATGTCTCAGGCAGTCCCTACGATATCGGGGCGAAAAACGGATTACTCTCACAGCAACAGATAGTAGACCAGGAGATAGCTTTTACCGACCAGATAAGACAGATGATACCATCTGAAAAGTACCTGAAATTCCTGAAGTATGTAATTGGCTTCATGAACCGTGACTTACCCGAACATGTAACCGAAGAGTATAAAGACGAGATATATGGTATTTCCCGCGCAGCTACTGACTCTTTTAATTGGGTAGGGGACAAATACACCCGTATTTTGAATTATCATGCCGCACACGACATTGGCCATGCGCTACAGAATATGATGCTGGTTGGATGTACATCGTTCGGAGCTTGGGGAGGCAAGACGGAGGATGGTTCTATGTTGCTGGGTAGAAATTTTGATTTCTGGGTCGGGGACAAATTTGCAGAGAATAAGATAGTCGCCTTTTATGCGCCTGAAAATGGCAACAAATTTGCATTTATTACCTGGGGCGGTTTTGTCGGTGTGGTATCCGGTATGAATGATAAAGGTTTGACAGTGACCATCAATGCGGCCCGTTCCGATATTCCTTTCAGTGCGGCAACTCCGGTATCATTAGTAGCCAGGGAGGTATTACAATATGCGTCAAATATAGAGGAGGCGGTCGCTATTGCTAAAAGCCGCACAATGTTCGTGTCTGAAAGCTTTTTGGTAGGTAGTGCTGCAGACGGCAAGGCGATCATCATAGAAAAGACACCCGATAAGCTTTCTGTGTATGATGCGGAAAGTGACCATATACAGTGTACCAATCACTACCAGAGCAAGGAATTTGAACAGCAGGAGCTGAATAAAGAACAAAAGAACCGTAGTGCTTCAGTATACAGGTATATGCGTCTTCAGGAACTCATGGGTATGTATTACCCTCTGAATCCGCAGAAAATGGCAGATATACTCAGGGACAGGGGAGGCTGGCATGGTGCAGATATTGGTATGGGCAATGAGCTGGCTGTGAACCAGCTGATAGCCCATCACTCCGTTATCTTTCAGCCGGATAGCCTGCGTATGTGGGTGAGTACCGATAAGTGGCAGTTGGGCGAATACATTTGTTACGACCTTAGAAAGGTCTTTGCGCTGAAGGATATATCAAAAGACTTTAACGTCAATGATGTTGGGTTGACCATTGCGGCAGATAGTTTCATCTACTCACAGCAGTATGCGGATTTTCTGAGATTCAGAAAAAATAAAATGGCGCTCCTGCAGGGCAAACCTGTAGATACAGCAGAGGTCATCCAAAGCAACCCGATGTATTATGACGCATGGCGCATTGCAGGTGATTACGCCTTTATGAACAAATGGTATCCGGCAGCGTTTAAGTACTATCAGCATGCTCTGACCCTCAGGGTGGCTACTGTTGACGAAAAAGAAGCGATACAGAAAAAAATTGCTTTGTGTAAAAAGAATATAAAACAATAGTTTAGCATCTGTAATAGCGAGATGGACCAACCTGTTTACGAGCGTCGTTTTCTTGATTTGAAAGCCTGTGTGCTGATACCTACCTACAACAATGCAGGTACATTGGCTGCTGTGCTGAATGATGTGCTGAAGTATACCAATCAGGTGATAGTAGTAAACGATGGTTCTACGGATGACACTGAAGTTATCCTAAAACAGTTCCCTCAGATACACATCGTCAGCTATAAACCTAATGCCGGTAAAGGCATGGCCCTGAGGCGTGGCTTTAAAGAAGCAGTAAAGCTGGGCTATGAACATGCCATAACACTAGACAGCGACGGCCAGCACTATGCGAAGGATGTGGTTGAATTTCTTACTTGGTTGGAGGCAGAACCCAATTCATTACTGATAGGTGCCCGTAATATGGACCAGGAGAATGTACCCGGCAAAAGCAGCTTTGGTAATCGATTCTCTAACTTTTGGTTTTGGGTAAATACAGGTATACGTCTGCAGGATACGCAGTCGGGTTACCGTTCTTACCCTGTAAGTAAGCTGGCCAATAAGAGATACTTTACTTCCAAATACGAATTCGAAATAGAAGTAATTGTACGTGCTGCATGGAGTGGCATTGCAGTGAGGGGAGTGCCAGTTTCCGTTTATTATCCAAGGCCGGAAGAAAGGGTTTCTCATTTTCGGCCAGGTAAAGATTTTACCCGAATCAGTATTCTGAATACCATACTGGTGCTTATCTCTGTATTCTGGGTAAAACCACGTGATTTTATCAGGAATCTGTTCAGCCGGGAGGGTAGGAAAGTAATATACAAAGCAGCTTTTGGTACACCCGGTGAAAGCAACCATAAGAAAGCGGTATCTCTGGGTTTTGGCGTGTTTATGGGTATTGTGCCTATATGGGGTTTTCAACTGGCAGTAGGTATACCCCTGGCTATATTATTCAGGCTCAACAAAGCTTTGTTCATCATTGCTGCCAATATCAGTGTTCCGCCTATAATGTTCGTCATTATGGCATTAAGTGTAGCGCTGGGAAAATGGATGCTTGGTATAGAATCCATAATACCAGACTTTAGGAATATATCTCTTGAAATGGTAAAGGAAGAAGGGTTCGCCTTCTTCCTTGGAGGTTCAGTTTTAGCGATCGGCACAGGTCTTATTGTTTACCTGTTATCGCTTAGTATTTTACATTTTACACGAAAAGTGGACGTGCAATAGTATCATATTTATTAGCGATACACTCCAGATGAGCCCCTTTCCAGCCACCGCCTTCAGCTTTGTAGTACGAGATGTTATAATCATCGAACCTGCTTTCAGACATCATTTTATCCAGATCATCGTGTGTCATATAGTTGGTTACCCATCTTTTGTCTAAAGCCTCTTTGATCTTACCCGGCAATAATGGGTAGGCAGTTTCTGCAAGCCTGCGTTTCAGGTTCTTCCTGTCATTCAGGTCAACGGCAGTGAAGTATATGGCGCCGTCATCATTCAGCAGGCTAAACAATTTATCGCATATCTCTTTTGTAAAAGGGGCATGCTCTGCCAGTACTCCTATCGAATAGATGAAATCAAACTTTTCATTGCCGAAATCATAGTCAAATACACTACCTTCTATTAAGTTTATTACCGGGATATTCACCTCTTCGCTTTTCAATGGCGTCTCTGCAAGTTTCAGCATCGGCCCAGAGATATCTATACCAGTCAGTTCAACGGTATTTTTCAGTGCGTGGAAGTACCTGCCTGTGCCGCAACCTACTTCTAATACTTTGATAGGCCTTTTGAAGCTTGCGGTCAACTCCTGCAACAGAGGGACAAAGTGGTTATAGTCAGGCATATCTACATACAGGTCGTCAAAGTGCCTGTATTTTTCCGAATAGTCCTGGTTATATAAATTAACCGTTTTTTCGTCGCATATGGTATGGTTTGTATTCAGCATCTTACATTGCTTTTTTTGTTATTGTAAATATATCGCCGCTACACCACCGACAACAAAAAAGCCGTGGTGATTAACCACGGCTTAACAATCTTATTAGCAAATCATTAACCTAAGTAGCCTTTCAGAGAGTTGCTGTAACGTGCTTTTTGCAGACGTTTGATAGCACGCTCTTTGATCTGGCGGATACGCTCTTTTGTCAGGTCATATTTCTGTCCTATTTCCTCTATGGTAGGGCCATTATCACCCTCCAGCCCGAAATAAGCAGATAGTATCTCTGCCTCGCGTACGCTCAGCGATTTAAGTATTCGATGTATCTCGCTGCGTAAAGAATCTTTCATCACATCATCATCTGTCACGTCACCACCTGCCAGCAGGTCCCCCATAGCCACGTCTTCAGCTTCATGCACAGGAGCATCAAGTGAAGTATGTCGGGTATTAGTAGTAAATATGTTGGTTACTTCCGTTTCGCTCATCTCCAGGATGCTGGCCAGTTCTTCGGTAGAAGGTTCACGCTCATTAGCCTGCTCAAAAGCTATATATGCTTTATTTGCTTTGTTATACGTGCCTATTTTATTCTGTGGCAAACGAACAAGACGTCCCTGCTCAGCCAAAGCCTGTAAAATAGACTGGCGGATCCACCATACTGCGTAAGAGATGAATTTGAAACCTTTGGTCTCGTCAAAACGCTGAGCGGCCTTTATCAGGCCAAGGTTCCCTTCGTTTATAAGATCACTCAGGCTTAAACCCTGGTGCTGATATTGCTTGGCTACAGATACTACGAAACGTAAATTCGCTTTTACCAGCTTCTCCAATGCTACCTGGTCGCCCATGTGTATACGCTGGGCAAGGGTAGTCTCCTCCTCAGGTGCGATCATTGAAATTTTACTGATCTCCTGCAGGTATTTCTCTACAGCTTGCGAATCACGGTTGGTAATCTGAGTGGCAATTTTTAACTGCCTCATAATGGTATGTATTTAAAATGTACAATCAATTAATATGTCTTCTCCGGATTAATAGGTTCCTCACTTTAATAGACGGTTAAACTTTAAAAAAAGTTTGTTCGTATTTGAATTAATCCCTAATTTCATAATCCCGCAAAATGTGTTCCAACATTTTAGATCTACCGACTATAAAACACGCCAAAACCACTATTGTTCATTTAAATTCCTTTTCAGGATTGTGTCTTATGTACCTTATGGATTTCCTCTATGTCTGTATAGGTGATTAAATTCTGCCCCTTTCTCACCAATTCTGCCTGTAAAAGTACATTCCCTCTGTCAAAATAGCTACCTTTGCGCGTCATATTAACGTCAACTTTAACACTTTTATGCAGAAAGACCTGTATCAACATCCGGATTATTATCTTTTAGATGAATTATTGACTGACGAACAGAAGCTGATTCGTGATTCTGTCAGGTCATTTGTTAAAAAGGATATTTCCCCGATCATCGAGGAATATGCCCAAAAAGCCGAGTTCCCTGAGCAGATCATCAATGGACTGGGAGAACATGGTTGTTTCGGCCCATTTATCCCCCAGGAGTATGGCGGAGCCGGTCTTGATTATACTACATATGGTATCATGATGCAGGAACTGGAGCGAGGTGACTCAGGTGTACGTTCTACAGCCTCTGTACAGGGGTCCCTGGTAATGTACCCGATATATAAGTACGGAAGCGAAGAGCAGAAGAAAAAATACCTGCCTAAGCTGGCTACAGGCGAAATGATGGGATGTTTTGGCCTGACAGAACCAGATCATGGTTCAAATCCGGCCGGAATGACCACTAATTTTAAAGATGCAGGTGACCATGTGATACTGAACGGTGCCAAAATGTGGATATCCAACGCTCCTTTTGCTGACATAGCGGTTGTTTGGGCTAAGGATGAGAACAGTGACATCCGTGGTTTGGTAGTAGAGCGTGGTATGGAAGGTTTTACGACACCAACCACACATGGCAAATGGTCTTTACGAGCTTCTGCTACCGGCGAGTTGGTGTTTGATAATGTAAAAGTGCCTAAAGAGAACATATTCCCTGAAATAAAAGGACTGAAAGGCCCTCTGGGCTGTCTGTCAAGTGCGCGTTTCGGCATTGCATGGGGCGCATTAGGTTGTGCAATGGACTGCTACGACACAGCATTGCGCTATGCTCAGCAACGTATACAGTTCGGCAAGCCGATAGCTGGTTTCCAGCTTACACAGAAGAAACTGGCCGAAATGATCACAGAAATTACCAAAGGGCAACTGCTGGTTTGGCGCTTAGGTACGCTGCGTAACGAAGACAGGGCAACTCCGGCTCAAATATCAATGGCTAAACGAAACAGTTGCGAAATAGCGCTGAAAATAGCCCGCGAGGCCAGGCAGATACTGGGTGGTATGGGTATTACAGGCGAATTCAGTATTATGCGCCATATGATGAACCTGGAATCTGTAGTAACCTACGAGGGTACGCATGATATACATCTGCTTATAACAGGTATGGATGTAACTGGTATAAATGCCTTTAAATAATTGTTAGTACTCAAGGGTTAGTATTTAGTGCTTGTTTGAAGATTAACTACTAACCCTTCTTTTTAACTAACAATTCTATTTTATCCTTCTCGTTGACGGATATAGCAGCTTCAATTTTCCACTGATTGTGCTCGTCTAGTTTCAATATGTACTGATAATCGCAGTCGTATATTGCTCTTCCTTTAGCATTGCTGTATGTCCATGTAAGATTTACCTGCACTATTCGGTCTGTAATGGGTCTTTTACTCCTGATATCTGGTGTAGCCTCAGTAATGCCATGTACATTATAGAACCTCTTACTTTGGTTGATCAGGCCCTCCAGTTTGGCGGCAGTAGTATATACCAGTGTAGAATCGTCGGCTATGAAGCTGCAGGGTAGTGCATGGCACTTTGCCAGGTATTTACTGTCATGGTTGATTACGGCATTAGCATAAGCTTCAAAAAAATCGTTGATCCTGTAGAGCGGATGACTCTTATCCTGCATGGCAATTCCTCCTTTTGTTATGTATAATACAAAGTTAGGGTATCATTTTGCCACGACAATTTATTGCCTGATATATTTCTTTTGAGACGATGATAAGAGCAGGCATAAAAAAACAGCTACCACTTTGAGGTAGTAGCTGCAATATAAAACAAGTTATAACAAATGCATTTGAGAGGCCTAGTACAAGGCGCAGGTCTCAACAGTTTTTATGCCTTCTTTTTCATACTCACCTGAACCTTCTTCACATATCTGTTGCGCATTCTTCTTGGTATCGGTCAGGGGATATTCATTTATCAAAGTGTCGGGCAGCCCGGGCTGTCCGCTATAAGCAATTTCACATTGACATATATAATCCTGCGTGCACGAAGTTGTTCCAAATATGACAAAAGAAACAAAACCGGCTAACAGCACTGAGCGTAATTTCATGAATCAGTTATTTAACGGTTGAAGATAAAATGAATTTTCCACATCCACAAACACAAATTAGTTTAAATATGTGTTTCCTATGAATAATAAGGGTTAATTCTCAGGGTTTTATCCACGCTCTTTAACCTGCCGGTAATACTTCACACGTAGGAGCTGTCCCGTTTGTCCCGTGTCCCATAAGTGGGACACGGGACACTTGTATGAACTATTTAACAGTTTTCGTATCATGACAACAGACAAAAAGACTAACTTTAATTGTAGCATAAAACAGTAAGATGTTATTAGAACGGTCACAGTTAGACAACCTGGAACTTTTAGCCAAACAGGTAGTAGAGGGGTTTATTATTGGTTTGCACAAGAGCCCATTTCATGGCTTTTCTGTAGAGTTTGCGGAGCACAGGCTATATAACAACGGCGATCCGTTGCGACATATAGACTGGCGTGTGTATGGCCGTACCGATAAAATGTTCATAAAACGATATGAAGAAGAAACTAATCTCAGGTGCTGCCTTGCTATAGACACCTCGTCTTCCATGCTTTTTCCGCAGGACAAGAACAAGGTAAATAAGCTTCAATTCAGCTGTGTGGCTGCAGCAAGTCTCCTGCATTTGTTGAAAAGACAACTAGATGCTGCAGGTCTTGCGTTGTTCGACGACAAACTCCGGTATATGTCCCCGGTCAGATCTGCACAAAGCCATCACAGGCTATTAATGCATCAGTTGGAGGAAACCCTTAAAAATGAGAATATCAACAATGCCACCAATGCCGCAAACGCATTGCATACTATCGCAGAGCAAATGCACAAAAGATCACTTATTATTATATTTAGCGATATGATGGATGACCCTGACCATATAGAAGATATGTTCCTGGCATTGCAACACCTCAAGTTCAACAAACACGAAGTGATACTTTTCCATACGCTTGACGGTGAAAAAGAAGTAGAATTTGACTTCGATAATCGTCCGTTTGAATTTGTAGATATGGAAACAGGTGACAAAGTACGCTTGCAACCGCAACAGGTTAAAGATGAATATCTTGTACGTATGCATGAATTCAGGGCGATGGTTGAGAATCGCTGTCACCAGTATAAAATAGACTATGTGCCGGTAGACCTGAGTGAACCTGTAGAGCAGGTATTGTATGCGTTTTTATTGAAACGAAATAAATTGCTGTAATTCATAAGAAATAGTTACCTTTGCACCCCATTGAAGTTTTTTGACAACAATAGGCGCAAGAGACGAAGTTAAAGCGTAGTAAAACAGTTTTTTACACATTGATTGTTTTGTTTATTTAAACAGGCGGCAATGTAAAAACTTAATAAGATGAAGAACCACCGCGAATTTGAAATTGCCTGGCAAGGTTTGAAACCGGGGGAAAGTATCTTTGAATACGAGCTTAACGACAAGTTCTTTACAGAAAACGATCCAGAAAGGGACTTTGAAGCCCTTGATGCACAGGTAACGCTGCGTTTTGATAAAAAAAACAATTTCTTCTTATGTCATTTTGATATAGATGGAAGTGTAAGCGTACCTTGCGACAGGTGTGGAGATATGTTCAAGCTGAGGCTCTGGGATGAGTTTGACCTGATGATCAAGCTTACCGGAACCGAGGATGGAGAAGAAATAGACGAAGACGCGGACGTCGTATTCGTACCTCGTAGCGAAACTGTAATAAACTTTCGCGAGTGGATATATGAATTTCTAATGCTTAGCATACCTTTGCAACGTATTCACCCGCCGAAACCTGACGGAAGTGATGGTTGTAACCCTGAAACCCTTAAACTGCTGAATAAACTTGCAGTTCATGAAGATGACGCACCAAGGTCTGACATATGGAAAGGCCTGGAAGCTCTAAAGGAAAAAGAGAAAGAAAAAAATAAACGTAAACAGAAATAAATATTAATACAAATGCCTAATCCAAAACGACGCCACTCACAACAACGCAGTGCAAAACGCCGTACACATTATAAGGCAACTGCTGAAACCTGGAGCACAGACAAGACAACCGGTGAATCTCACCTGCGTCACCGTGCACACTGGGTAGAAGGTAAATTGTTTTATCGTGGTAACGTTGTAGTGGACAACTCCCCCGCGATCGACGGAGATAATCAATAAGCCTCACTAAACCTAT